>NZ_JAMYSE010000104.1:0-22151 GCF_040321795.1 Mesorhizobium sp. M0244
ATCGCCGCCGTCAGCGACGTCTTGCCATGGTCAACGTGACCAATCGTGCCAATGTTCACATGAGGCTTAGTGCGCTCGAATTTACCTTTTGCCATGTGATGTCTCCATTCCTGCCAGCCCGTGCGGGCCTTGAATTAAGTTACTGGTGCAACTCGTTTCGAGTTACGCGTATTTCTTCTGGACTTCCTGGGCGACCGCGGTCGGGACCGGCTCGTAGTGGTCGAACTGCATCGTGTAGGCCGCGCGGCCCTGGCTCATCGACCGAAGGTTGTCCACGTATTTGAACATGTTGGCGAGCGGCACCATCGCGTTGATGACCACCGCGACGCCGCGGGCTTCCTGGCCCTGGATCTGGCCACGACGGCCGTTCAGATCGCCGATAACGCTGCCGACGTAATCTTCCGGCGTCACCACTTCGACCTTCATGATCGGCTCGAGCAACTGCACGCCAAGCTTGGGCGCTGCTTCACGGAAGCAGGCACGGCCGGCGATTTCGAAGGCCAGAACCGAAGAGTCCACGTCGTGGTAGGCGCCATCGATCAGCGTCGCCTTGACGCCGATCATCGGGAAGCCGGCGAACGGGCCCGACGTCATGACGCTGTTGATGCCCTTTTCGACACCGGGGATGTATTCCTTCGGCACAGCGCCGCCGACGATCTTGGTTTCGAACTGGAATTCGCTGCTTTCCGGATTCGGCTCGAACAGGATCTTGACGCGGGCGAACTGACCGGTACCGCCGGTCTGCTTCTTGTGCGTGTAGTCCTGCTCGTGCTTGCGGGTGATCGTCTCGCGATAGGCCACCTGCGGCGCGCCGACATTGGCCTCGACCTTGAACTCGCGGCGCATGCGGTCGACAATGATGTCGAGGTGAAGTTCGCCCATGCCGGAAATGATCGTCTGGCCGCTTTCCTCGTCGGTCTTGACGCGGAAGGACGGATCCTCGGCGGCCAGGCGGTGAAGGGCGAGGCCCATCTTTTCCTGGTCGTTCTTGGTCTTCGGCTCGATAGCGATCTGGATGACCGGATCGGGGAATTCCATGCGCTCGAGGATGACCGGATGCAGCGGATCGCTGAGCGTGTCGCCGGTGGTCGTGTCCTTGAGGCCGGCCAGGGCGACGATGTCGCCGGCAAAAGCCTCTTCGACGTCCGCGCGCGAATTCGCATGCATCTGCAGCATGCGGCCGATGCGCTCTTTCTTGCCCTTCACGGTGTTGTCGACCGAGATGCCCTTGGTGAGCTTGCCCGAATAGATGCGGGCAAAGGTGAGCGAACCGACGAACGGGTCGTTCATGATCTTGAAGGCGAGCATCGACAGCGGCTCGTTGTCGTCGGCATGACGCTCGATCTCGGCGTCCGTCTTGGCGTCGACGCCCTTGATGGCCGGGACATCGGCCGGCGACGGCAGATATTCGACGACGGCGTCGAGCAGGGGCTGCACGCCCTTGTTTTTGAAGGCCGAGCCGCAGAACATCGGATAGAACTTCACCGCGATCGTGCCCTTGCGGATGAGCGCACGGATCTCCTCGTTGCTCGGCATCTTGCCTTCGAGGTAATTCTCAAGCGCCGTCTCGTCCATTTCGACGGCGGCCTCGATCATCTTCTCGCGGTATTCTTCGGCACGAGCCTTGAGGTCGGCAGGAATCTCAACGACATCCCAGGCGGCGCCCAGCGTCTCGTCGCGCCAGACCAGCGCATTCATCTCGACGAGGTCGACGACACCCTTGAATTCGGTCTCGGCGCCGATCGGCAGCTGCATGACAACGGCGTGCGCACCGAGGCGCGAACCGATCATCTCGACCGAGCGGTAAAAGTCGGCGCCGATCTTGTCCATCTTGTTGCAGAAGATCATGCGCGGGACGCGATACTTGTCAGCCTGACGCCAGACGGTCTCCGTCTGCGGCTCGACACCGGCATTGGCGTCGAGCAGCGCGATGGCGCCGTCAAGCACGCGCAGCGAACGCTCGACCTCGATGGTGAAGTCGACGTGGCCGGGGGTGTCGATGATGTTGAAGCGGTACATCTTGCCGCTGCGACCCTTCCAGAAGGTCGTGGTCGCAGCCGACGTGATGGTGATGCCGCGCTCCTGCTCCTGCTCCATCCAGTCCATGGTCGCAGCGCCGTCATGGACTTCGCCGATCTTGTGCGACTTGCCCGTGTAATAGAGGACGCGCTCGGTGGTCGTCGTCTTGCCGGCGTCGATATGCGCCATGATACCGAAATTGCGGTAGTCTTCGATTTTATATTCGCGGGCCATGGGAGGTGCCTCTTCAGTCTCGTTCGCGCTTTACCAGCGGTAATGCGCGAAAGCGCGGTTGGCTTCTGCCATCTTGTGGGTGTCTTCACGCTTCTTGACGGCGGTGCCGCGGTTGTTGGCCGCGTCCATCAGCTCGCCGGAGAGGCGGTCGACCATGGTGGTCTCGTTGCGGTTGCGGGCGGCGGCGATCAGCCAACGGATGGCCAATGCCTGACGACGCTCGGGGCGCACGTCGACCGGAACCTGGTAGGTGGCGCCGCCGACGCGCCGCGAACGCACTTCTACATGCGGCGCGACATTGTCGAGCGCCTGATGGAAGACGGTGACCGGCTCCTGCTTGGTCTTGGACTGGACCTGGTCGAGCGCGCCGTAGACGATGGTCTCGGCAACGGACTTCTTGCCGTCATACATGACGGCGTTCATGAACTTGGTGACGATCAGATCGCCGAACTTCGGGTCCGGATTGATCTCACGCTTTTCTGCACTGTGACGACGGGACATTTTTTCTCTGCCTCAATTCTGCGTGGTGGCCTGGATCGCCGCTTGGCGGATCCGGGTAGCTACGCTTCGGTCACTTCGGACGCTTGGCGCCGTATTTCGAACGGCGCTGCTTGCGGTTCTTCACGCCTTGCGTGTCGAGCACGCCGCGGATGATGTGGTAACGCACGCCCGGAAGATCCTTGACGCGGCCGCCGCGGATCATCACCACCGAGTGTTCCTGAAGGTTGTGGCCTTCGCCGGGGATGTAACCGATCACTTCAAAACCATTGGTCAGGCGGATCTTGGCCACCTTGCGCAGCGCCGAGTTCGGCTTCTTCGGCGTCGTGGTGTAGACGCGCGTGCAGACGCCCCGCTTCTGCGGGTTCTGCTGCATGGCCGGGACCTTGTTGCGCTTCACCGGCGCAATGCGCGGCTTGCGGATCAGCTGGTTGACGGTAGGCATTAAACCCTCTTGTCTCTCAATTCCGTGTCTGGCCCGGTCAGGGCCGCTCAAAGCGTCATTTCCATACGCAAATTCGGGCCACAAACCGCGCCTCGCGGTCTTGCCCGAACAAATGGCAGAGGAAGCGGAAGCCGCTTCATGCACGCCGGAAATGTCTTTTCGCTCGTAAAACGAACCCTGTTTGAGGCAAACTCCAAAGCGTGTCGCTTCGGAAGCAAGAGCCTCACATCGGTTCTGACTGGGCGGCTTCTACTCGTATGGCCACTGTCCGTCAACCCCGGAGGGTCAAATATTGCGCTAAAACCGAGGCTTGGCAGCCATGCGAAAAATGCATGTAATTTTCTTTCGCCGTTTTTCAAGAAAGAAGGCAGAAAGTGACCGGCTTCCGGCTGTTTCCGGGCCGTGCTTCGTGCGAAAAGGCCGCATGAACAGCCAAAACCCCCTCGCCCGGAGGTACGAACCCGTGAATGACAATGAGGAGCGCCCGGTCACCATTATCACTGGCCGGGTGTGGAAGCGCAAAGGCGGCAAGCCGGAAGGCGTGCATGTGATGCTGGTCGCGCCCGACGACGATTCGGCGGTACGCCGCGCTCTCGAATCGCTCGCCGCCGAAGGTTATGCCGAGGCCGAGCTCGACCAGATCGGCGACATGGACGGCGTGCCCGACGAGGAGCCGCATCTGTCCGCCTATCAGGGCGCGCTTGAAGGCGAAGTGTCGATCGTTACGTTTGATGTGCCGATTTGAAGGTGGGCCGATCTGACCGGCTCGAATGCTTGTCGCCTCGGATGCAAGGTCGGCCCCACGCAGCTTGCCCGGCACAAGTTCTCTGCTAATAAACGACCTCTGGCAAACCAAGCACACTCAACCTGCGGAGTCCCCATGTCCTCTAATCCCATCAAGCTCGGCATCGTCGGCGTGGGAAAGATCGTCCGCGACCAGCACCTGCCGGCCCTGGCGAAGGACCGTGATTATCGCCTGGTTGCTGCAGCCAGCCGGCATGGCAAAGTGGAAGACATCCCGAACTTCCCGACGATCGATGCGATGCTCGACGCGATGCCGCAACTCGAGGCGGTGTCGCTGTGCATGCCGCCGCAGTTTCGCTATGACGCCGCGCGCACGGCGCTGGTGGCGAAAAAGCATGTCTTCCTGGAAAAGCCGCCCGGCGCCACGGTCAGCGAGGTCGAAGACCTGAAGGCGCTGGCGGCAGCGAACGGCGTCTGCCTGTTCGCCAGCTGGCATTCACGCTATGCACCGGCTGTGGAGGCAGCCCGTGCATTCCTCGGTTCGACCCGGATCAGGTCGGCCGCCATCAACTGGAAGGAAGATGTGCGCCGCTGGCATCCGAACCAGGAATGGATTTGGGCTGCCGGCGGCTTTGGCGTCTTCGATCCCGGCATCAACGCGCTGTCGATCGCCACGCATATCCTGCCGCCAATGTTCATCAGCTCGGCAGAGCTCGATTTTCCCGAAAACCGCGCGGCCCCGATCGCCGCCCATATCGCCTTCCGCACTTCGAACGGTCTGCCGGTGACGATGGAACTCGACTGGCGCCAGACCGGCCCGCAAAGCTGGGACATCCTGGCCGATACCGAGGCAGGATCGATGGTGCTGTCCGGCGGAGGCTCAAAGCTCGCCATCGACGGTCGCATCGTTCACGAGGAGCCGGAAGCGGAATACCCGATGCTCTACAGGCGTTTCGCCGAAATCGTGCGCGCCGGGGTTTCCGATGTCGATCTGGCACCCCTCCAGCATGTCGCCGACGCCTTCATGCTCGGCAAGCGCAATGTGGTGGAAGCGTTTTTCGACTAACCTAAGTACGTGGCGAGGCTGTCCTTCACCAGATCACCTTGGAAGCGATGCGCCGCACCACGCCTGACGACGAGTCTTTCACGCAAAAACAAAAAAAGCCGCCGGGTTGCCCCGACGGCTTTGTTGCCTGAGATGTGTACCGTCGCGCTTACTGCGCGGCGTTAACCATGTCGGTCAGCATCGGCTCGGCGACCTCGACGCCCGACGCCTTGCGGCGCTCGTCGATGATCAGCTCGTCGCGCGAGGTGGCGATGCGCCGGATCGCGCTCATCGTGCCGCCGGTACCGGCCGGGATAAGCCGGCCGACTATGACGTTTTCCTTCAGCCCCTGCAGCATGTCAGTCTTGCCGGCAACCGCAGCTTCGGTCAGCACCCTCGTCGTCTCCTGGAAGGAGGCGGCCGAGATGAAGGACGGCGTCTGCAGCGAGGCCTTGGTGATGCCGAGCAGCACCGGCTGGCCTTCGGCCGGCTTCTTGCCCTCCTCGACCAGGCGCTCGTTGACCTCTTCCAGTTCGATCACGTCGACGTGGTCGCCCGGAATGTAGGTCGAATCGCCCTGCGTGGTGATCTCAACCTTCTGCAGCATCTGGCGAACGATCACCTCGATGTGCTTGTCGTTGATCGACACGCCCTGCAGTCGGTAGACCTCCTGGATTTCGTTGACGAGGTAGGAGGCAAGCGCCTCCACGCCCTTGATCGCCAGGATGTCGTGCGGCGCCGGATTGCCGTCGAGGATGTAGTCGCCCTTCTCGATGACGTCGCCGTCCTGGAGATGGAACGGCTTGCCCTTCGGGATCAGGTATTCGACCGGCTCAAGCGTCGAGTCATGCGGCTCGATGATTATACGGCGCTTGTTCTTGTAGTCGCGACCGAAGCGGATCGTGCCATCGATCTCGGCGATGATGGCGTGATCCTTCGGACGGCGTGCCTCGAACAGCTCGGCAACACGCGGCAGACCGCCGGTGATGTCCTTGGTCTTGGCGCTTTCCATCGGAATACGCGCCAGCACGTCGCCGGGGCGAACCTGCGCGCCCGGCTCGACCGAAAGAATGGCCTCGACCGAGAGCAGGAAGCGGGCGTCACCGCCCTTCGACAGCTTGCCGACCTTGCCCTTGGCATCCTGGACGACGATCGCCGGCTTGAGATCGTTGCCGCGTGGCGTCGAACGCCAATCGATGACCTCGCGCTTAGTGATGCCGGTCGATTCGTCGGCGGTTTCCTGAACGGAAATGCCATCGACCAGATCCTCGAACGCCACCCTGCCCTCGATTTCGGTGAGGATCGGGCGGGTATAAGGATCCCACTCGGCGATACGCTGGCCGCGCTTCACCTTGTCGCCATCGTCGACGAAGATGCGCGAACCGTAGGTGACGCGGTGCGTGGCGCGTTCCTTGCCGGCCTCGTCGAGGATCAGCACCGCCATGTTGCGGCCCATGACCATCTGCTGGCCGTCGGAGTTGCGCACCACGTTGCGGTTGCGGATCTCGACCTTGCCCTCATAGGAGGCTTCAAGGAACGAAGAGTCCACCACCTGCGCCGTGCCGCCCATGTGGAAGGTACGCATGGTGAGCTGGGTGCCCGGCTCGCCGATCGACTGCGCCGCGATGACGCCGACAGCCTCGCCCTGGTTGACGGGAGTGCCGCGGGCCAGATCGCGTCCGTAGCAGACCGCGCAGACACCGACCCTGACCTCGCAGGTCAGTGCCGAACGGATGCGGACCGACTGTACGCCGGCCTTTTCGATCTGTTCCACGTCACGCTCGTCCATCAGCGTTCCGGCCTTGACCAGAACCTCGCCGGTGACCGGGTGGGTGATGTCGTCGAGCGAGGTGCGGCCGAGAACGCGCTGGCCCACCGAGGCGACGACCTGACCGGCATCGACGATCGGCTGCATGGTGAGGCCCTTGTCGGTGCCGCAGTCGAGCGAGTTGACGATGCAGTCCTGCGCCACGTCGACAAGACGACGCGTCAGGTAACCCGAGTTCGCCGTCTTCAAGGCGGTGTCGGCCAGACCCTTGCGGGCGCCGTGAGTCGAGTTGAAGTACTCGAGCACGGTGAGGCCTTCCTTGAAGTTCGAGATGATCGGCGTCTCGATGATTTCACCACTAGGCTTGGCCATCAGGCCGCGCATGCCGGCGAGCTGGCGCATCTGGGTGGGCGAGCCGCGCGCACCGGAGTGCGACATCATGTAGATCGAGTTCATCGGCTTCTGACGGCCGTTGTCCTCGAACTCGACCGCCTTGATGCGGGCCATCATTTCGTCGGCGACCTTTTCCGAGCACTTGGCCCAGGCGTCGACGACCTTGTTGTACTTCTCGCCCTGCGTGATCAGGCCGTCATTGTACTGCTGCTCGTATTCCTTGGCCAAAGCCTCGGTGTCGGACACCAGCTTGATCTTGGCGTCCGGGATCAGCATGTCGTCCTTGCCGAACGAAATGCCGGCACGGCAGGCGTGGCTGAAGCCGAGAGCCATGATGCGATCGCAGAAAATGACCGTCTCCTTCTGACCGCAATGGCGGTAGACGGTGTCGATCATCTTGGAGATGTTCTTCTTGGTCATCTCCTGGTTGGCGGTCTCGTACGGCACGTTGACGTTCTTGGGCAGAAGCTCGCCGATGATCATGCGGCCAGGCGTGGTGTCGTGGATCTTCGATACGACCTTGCCGTCGGCGTCGACCGTGCGGAAGCGCCCCTTGATCTTGGAATGCAGCGTCACCGCCTTGGTCTCGAGCGCGTGCTGGAGCTCGCCCATATCGGCAAACACCATGCCCTCGCCCGGCTCGTTCTGGTTGACGATCGAGAGATAGTAGAGACCGAGAACCATGTCCTGCGACGGGACGATGATCGGCGCGCCGGAAGCCGGGTGCAGGATGTTGTTGGTCGACATCATCAGCACGCGAGCTTCAAGCTGCGCTTCCAGCGACAGCGGCACGTGGACCGCCATCTGGTCGCCGTCGAAGTCGGCGTTGAAGGCCGTGCAGACCAGCGGGTGAAGCTGGATCGCCTTGCCTTCGATCAGGATCGGCTCGAACGCCTGGATGCCGAGGCGGTGCAGCGTCGGCGCGCGGTTCAGCAGCACCGGATGCTCGCGGATGACCTCGTCGAGGATATCCCAGACCTCCGGACGCTCCTTCTCGACCAGCTTCTTCGCCTGCTTGACGGTCGAGGAGTAACCCTTGGCGTCGAGACGGGCGTAGATGAACGGCTTGAACAGCTCGAGCGCCATCTTCTTCGGCAGGCCGCACTGGTGCAGCTTGAGCTCCGGACCGGTGACGATGACCGAGCGGCCGGAATAGTCGACGCGCTTGCCGAGCAGGTTCTGGCGGAACCGGCCCTGCTTACCCTTCAGCATATCGGACAGCGACTTCAGCGGACGCTTGTTGGCGCCGGTTATGACGCGGCCGCGACGGCCGTTGTCGAACAGTGCATCGACGGCTTCCTGCAGCATGCGCTTTTCATTGCGCACGATGATGCCGGGCGCGCGCAACTCGATCAGCCGCTTCAGGCGGTTGTTGCGGTTGATGACGCGGCGATAGAGATCGTTCAGATCCGACGTGGCGAAACGGCCGCCGTCCAGCGGGACAAGCGGACGCAGGTCCGGCGGGATCACCGGAACCACTTTCATGATCATCCATTCCGGACGGTTGCCGGATTCCATGAAGTTCTCGACGACCTTGAGCCGCTTCAGATACTTCTTCTGCTTGACCTCGGAGGTGGTCGAAGCCAACTCCGAGCGCAAATCGCCGGCGATCTTCTCGAGGTCCATGCCGGCCAGAAGATCGTGGATCGCCTCGGCGCCGATCATGGCGGTGAAGCTATCCTCGCCATATTCGTCGACGGCCATCATGTACTCTTCCTCGCTGAGCAGCTGGTGCTCCTTTAGCGCGGTGAGGCCGGGTTCGGTGACGATGTAGTTCTCGAAGTAGAGGACGCGCTCGATGTCCTTCAGCGTCATGTCGAGCAACGTGCCTATGCGCGACGGCAGCGACTTCAGGAACCAGATGTGGGCGACCGGTGCCGCCAGCTCGATATGGCCCATGCGCTCGCGGCGGACGCGCGACAGTGTGACTTCGACGCCGCACTTCTCGCAGATGACGCCCTTGTACTTCATGCGCTTGTACTTGCCGCACAGGCACTCATAGTCCTTGATCGGACCAAAAATGCGCGCGCAGAACAGGCCGTCACGCTCCGGCTTGAAGGTGCGGTAGTTGATGGTCTCCGGCTTCTTGATCTCGCCGAACGACCAGGACAGAATCTTCTCAGGGCTGGCAAGCGAGATCCGGATGGAATCGAACACCTGCGCGGGCGCCTGGGGGTTGAAGAGATTCATGACCTCTTGGTTCATGCCGTTCTCCTTTTCGGGGTCCTCGAAAACCCCTTGCATCTAGCGCGGGCCAAACGCCCGCCGACTTGATCGGCCATCGGCCGAAGAAACTCTCTTGTTTGTGCATGATCTTGGCCGAAAACCGGTAACCACTTTTCGGGATCATGCTCGGCGTCCGGTCGCGAGAGCCCTCTCCCGCGACCGAGCGTCTTGCTTATTCGGCCGCGTCGGGCAGCCGGATCGGGTTGTCGTCGAGCTTGGTGTTCTCCAGCTCGACATTGAGGCCGAGAGACCGCATTTCCTTGACGAGAACGTTGAAGCTCTCGGGAATGCCGGCCTCAAAGGTGTCGTCGCCTCTGACGATCGCCTCGTAGACCTTGGTGCGTCCGGCGACGTCATCCGACTTCACCGTCAGCATCTCCTGCAGCGTGTAGGCGGCGCCGTACGCTTCGAGCGCCCAGACCTCCATCTCGCCGAAGCGCTGGCCACCGAACTGCGCCTTGCCGCCCAGCGGCTGCTGGGTAACAAGCGAGTACGGACCGATCGAACGCGCGTGGATCTTATCGTCCACAAGGTGGTGAAGCTTGAGCATATATATGAAGCCCATCGTCACTTTGCGATCGAACGGCTCGCCGGTGCGTCCGTCATAGAGCTGCGACTGACCACTGGTGTGCAGGCCCGCCTGCTCCAGCATGATGTTGATGTCGGCCTCGTGCGCGCCGTCGAACACCGGTGTCGCGATGGAGACGCCGCGGCGCATCTGCTCGCTGAGGCGAACGATGCTCTCGTCGTCATATTCGCGGATCGGCTCGTTGCGGTCGTTGGCCGGCATGAAGCTCTCGAGCGTCTTGCGCAGCGGCTTGATGTCGCCCGCCGTCTTGTACGCATCGATCAGATCGCCGATCTTCTTGCCCATTCCGGCGCAAGCCCAGCCCAGATGCGTTTCCAGAATCTGGCCGACATTCATGCGGCTCGGCACACCCAGCGGGTTGAGCACGATATCGGCATGCGTGCCGTCCTCGAGGAAAGGCATGTCCTCGACCGGAACGATCCGCGACACGACACCCTTGTTGCCGTGCCGGCCGGCCATCTTGTCGCCGGGCTGCATCTTGCGCTTCACGGCCACGAAGACCTTGACCATCTTCATGACGCCCGGAGGCATCTCGTCGCCGCGCTGCACCTTCTCGACCTTGTCCATGAAGCGCTGCTCGAGCGCCTTCTTGGAATCGTCGTACTGGCCACGCAAGGCTTCCAGTTCGCTCTGGAGCTTTTCGTTCTCCACAGCAAACTGCCACCACTGCGAACGCGGATACTCGTCGAGCATGTCCTTCGACAGCTTCGAGCCCTTCTTGAAACCCTTCGGCCCGGCAATCGCTTCCTTGCCGACGAGAACGTCGGACAGGCGCGAATAGACGTTGCGGTCGAGAATCGCCTGCTCGTCGTCGCGGTCCTTGGCGAGGCGTTCGATCTCCTCGCGCTCGATCGCCATGGCGCGCTCGTCCTTCTCGACGCCGTGGCGGTTGAAGACACGCACTTCGACGACGGTGCCGAAGGTTCCCGGAGGCATGCGCATAGAGGTGTCGCGCACGTCCGAGGCTTTTTCACCGAAGATGGCGCGCAGCAGCTTTTCTTCCGGCGTCATCGGGCTTTCGCCCTTAGGCGTGATCTTGCCGACCAGGATGTCGCCCGGCTGCACTTCCGCACCGATATAGACGATGCCAGCTTCGTCGAGGTTCTTCAGCGCTTCTTCCGAGACGTTCGGGATGTCGCGCGTGATCTCCTCCGGCCCGAGCTTGGTATCGCGGGCCATGACTTCGAACTCCTCGATGTGGATCGAGGTGAAGACGTCATCGGCGACGATGCGCTCGGACAAGAGGATGGAGTCCTCGTAGTTGTAGCCGTTCCACGGCATGAACGCGACCAGCACGTTGCGGCCGAGCGCCAGATCGCCGAGCTCCGTCGACGGACCGTCGGCGATGATGTCGCCCTTGTTGACCAGGTCGCCCATGCGCACCAGCGGACGCTGGTTGATGCAGGTGTTCTGGTTCGAACGCTGGAACTTCATCAGCCGGTAGATGTCGACGCCGGACTTGCCGGGATCGAGATCTTCCGTGGCGCGGATGACGATACGCGTCGCGTCCACCTGGTCGACGATGCCGCCGCGGCGGGCGCCGATGGCGGCGCCCGAGTCACGGGCGACGATCGGCTCCATGCCGGTGCCGACGAACGGCGCTTCGGCGCGCACCAGCGGCACGGCCTGACGCTGCATGTTCGAGCCCATCAGCGCGCGGTTGGCGTCGTCGTTCTCGAGGAACGGGATCAGGGCCGCGGCCACCGACACCATCTGCTTCGGCGACACGTCCATCAGATCGACGTTTTCGCGCGGCGCCATCATCACTTCGCCGGCGTTGCGGCAAATGACGAATTCGTCGACGAAATGACCATCCTTGTCGAGCTCGGCATTGGCCTGCGCGACGTGGTGCTTGGCCTCTTCCATAGCCGACAGATAGACGACCTCATTGGTCAGCTTGCCGTTGACGATCTTGCGGTACGGGCTCTCGATGAAGCCGTATTTGTTGACGCGCGCGAAGGTCGCCAGCGAGTTGATCAGGCCGATATTCGGGCCTTCCGGCGTCTCGATCGGGCAGATGCGGCCGTAATGTGTCGGGTGCACGTCGCGCACCTCGAAACCGGCACGCTCGCGGGTCAGACCGCCCGGTCCAAGCGCCGAAAGACGGCGCTTGTGGGTGATCTCCGACAGCGGATTGGTCTGATCCATGAACTGCGACAGCTGCGAGGAACCGAAGAACTCGCGCACGGCGGCAGCCGCCGGCTTGGCGTTGATCAGGTCCTGCGGCATCACCGTGTCGATCTCGATCGAGGACATGCGTTCCTTGATCGCGCGCTCCATGCGCAGCAGCCCGACGCGGTACTGGTTCTCCATCAGCTCGCCGACCGAGCGCACGCGGCGATTGCCGAGATTGTCGATGTCGTCGATCTCGCCCTTGCCGTCGCGCAGTTCGACCAGCGTTCTGACCACGGCCAGGATGTCGTCCTTGCGCAGCACGCGCACGGTGTCCTCGGCCTTGAGCTCCAGGCGCATGTTCATCTTGACGCGGCCGACGGCCGACAGATCGTAGCGCTCGCTGTCGAAGAACAGCGAGTTGAACATGGCTTCGGCGGTCTCGAGCGTCGGCGGCTCACCCGGGCGCATGACGCGGTAGATATCGAACAGTGCGTCCTGGCGGCTCTCGTTCTTGTCGACGTTGAGCGTGTTGCGGATATAAGCGCCGACATTGACGTGGTCGATGTCGAGAACTTTGATCTCGTCATCGCCAGTGCCGAGAAGCACTTTCAGCGTCTTTTCGTCGATCTCGTCGCCGGCTTCGAGGAAAATCTCGCCGGTGCCATAGTTGACGATGTCCTCGGCAAGATAGTTGCCGAGCAGATCCTCGTCGGTCGCCTTGATCGCCTTGAGACCCTTTTCGCCAAGCGCCCTGGCCTGGCGGGCAGTGATCTTCTTGCCGGCCTCGACGACGACCTCGCCGGTGTCGGCGTCAACCAGGTCACCAACGGCCTTGAGGCCGCGGAAACGCTCGACGTTGAACGGGATGCGCCAATGGTCGCCGGCGCGCTTGTAGGTGATCTTGTTGTAGAAGGTCGACAGGATCTCTTCGCCGTCCATGCCAAGCGCCATCAGCAGCGACGTCACCGGAATCTTGCGGCGACGGTCGATGCGGGCGTGCACGACGTCCTTGCTATCGAATTCGATGTCGAGCCACGAGCCGCGATAGGGAATGACGCGCGCGGCAAACAGAAGCTTGCCGGACGAGTGCGACTTGCCCTTGTCATGGTCGAAGAAGACGCCCGGTGAACGGTGCATCTGCGAGACGATGACGCGCTCGGTACCATTGACGATGAAGGTGCCGTTCAAGGTCATGAGCGGCATGTCGCCCATGTAGACGTCCTGCTCCTTGATGTCCTTGATGGACTTCGCGCCGGTATCCTCGTCGATATCGAACACGATGAGGCGCAGCGTCACCTTGAGCGGCGCTGCATAGGTCAGGTCGCGCTGACGGCATTCGTCGACGTCGAATTTCGGTCCTTCGAACTCGTATTTCACAAACTCCAGCATCGAGGAGCCGGAAAAATCCTGAATCGGGAAAACCGACTTGAAAACTGCCTGCAGTCCCTCGTCAGGACGCCCACCCTTGGGCTCCTCCACCATCAGGAACTGGTCATAGGATGCCTTCTGAACCTCGATCAGGTTCGGCATCTCCGCAACTTCCGGGATCTTTCCGAAAAACTTGCGTACGCGTCTGCGGCCATTGAAAGTCTGGGTCTGGGCCATCGTCGCTCCTTAGCTCAATTCTCGGGACGAGCCTCGCCGCGGCTCGCCTTGCATCTCGAGCCACCTCGGCGGCCCTGTCTTGTTGCCCGCCGCCTGTCGGCGGCTTCTTGTCTTTTCACCCGCCGCCAATTGGCGGTGGGCCAGAAACGGGAGAAAACCCGTTTCCTGAAGGCCGGTTTGCGGCCCTCAGGAAAGAGGTTTTCGCACTCTTCGCGCTACGCAACCTCCCTTCGCGCGAAGGGAGTGGCGGACGGCGCGACGCCGCCCGCCGGTACTCAACGCTTACTTCAGTTCGACCTTGGCGCCGGCTGCTTCCAGCTGGGCCTTGAACTTGTCCGCGTCGGCCTTGGAAACGGCTTCCTTGACCGGCTTCGGAGCCGCCTCGACCAGGTCCTTGGCTTCCTTGAGGCCAAGACCGGTGATGGCGCGAACTTCCTTGATGACGTTGATCTTCTGAGCGCCTGCCTCGGTGAGAACGACGTCGAATTCCGTCTTTTCCTCGACCGGAGCAGCAGCGGCCGCAGCGCCGCCGGCAGCGGCTACCGCCACCGGAGCAGCGGCGGAAACGCCCCACTTTTCTTCAAGAAGCTTCGACAGCTCGGCCGCCTCGAGGACGGTCAGCTTCGAAAGGTCGTCTACGATCTTTGCCAGATCAGCCATTGCAATGTTCCTTCATAAGGTTCGAACGTGTGTTTGTGATAGCGAGGAACGGCCTCATGCCGCCTCGTCCTTCCGGGCGTAAGCGCCGATGACGCGCGCGACCGAAGCCGCAGGCGCATTGACGATCTGGGCGATCCGGGTTGCCGGCGTGGCGATCATGCCAACCAGCCTGGCGCGCAGCTCATCGAGCGACGGGAGTGTGGCGAGTGCCTTCACACCGTCGGCGTTGAGCGAGGTGGTGCCCATTGCGCCGCCGAGAATGACGAGCTTGTCATTTCCCTTGGCGAAATCGGACGCGACCTTCGGCGCCGCAATCGGATCCTCCGAATAGGCGATCAGCGTCTGTCCCTTGAACAGATCGATGATCGATGCGGAGTCCGTGCCCTGAAGAGCGATTTTGGCGAGACGGTTCTTCGCGACTTTGACGGTGCCACCGGCGGCGCGCATTTTCGACCGAAGGTCGTTCATTTGCGCGACGGTGATACCGGCGTAGTGGGCCACGACGACTGAACCAGCGCTTGAAAACGCATCATTCAGGCCCGTGACGAGTTCGCGTTTTTCCGCTCTGTCCACTGCCTATCTCCAGTTGACCCCTGCCCTCTACGAAGGACAGGCGTCGGGTTGCCTTTTGCCGGCCGGGCCATCCAGTAACGGATCTCCCGAACGGCGCTCGAGGATCCTGCCCCCTTTCGCCACACCTGCCGGCAAGCCGGACGGTGCGCAGACAAAAGGCAAACACGGTTCGAACCTTTCATTGGAGCTGACGCTCCTTTGTCCGGTCTTCACCCGTCTCATGCAGGCCCACATGAATTAAGGCCCACATCACCTAAGGCTGGGGGGCCGCCTGCAATCTCGGACAGGATGTCCGGAAGCCTTTCGACTTCCGGCACCGGGCCGCCGACAGGTCGGAGGCCCGGAATTCTTTCACGGATCAGCGTTTTAGCGGCCGATCCAATTGTTCGTATCAGGACGCTGCCAGCGTCGAGACATCGAGCTTGAGGCCCGGGCCCATTGTCGAGGTGACCGACACCTTCTTGACGTAGTTGCCCTTGGCGCCAGCCGGCTTTGCCCTGTTCACCGCGTCAGTGAAGGCGCGGACGTTCTCTTCCAGCGCCTTGACGTCGAACGAGACCTTGCCGACGCCGGCATGAACGATGCCGGCCTTCTCGACGCGGAATTCGACCGCGCCGCCCTTCGATGCCTTGACGGCGGCGGCAACGTCGGTGGTGACGGTGCCGACCTTCGGGTTCGGCATCATGCCGCGCGGACCGAGCACCTTGCCGAGACGGCCGACCAGCGGCATCATGTCCGGCGTGGCGATGCAGCGGTCGAAGTCGATCGTGCCCTTCTGGACGATGTCGACCAGATCCTCGGCTCCGACGATGTCGGCGCCGGCGGCCTTGGCCTCCTCGGCCTTGTCACCACGCGCGAACACGGCGACGCGAACGCTGCGGCCTGTGCCGTTCGGCAGGTTGACCACGCCGCGGACCATCTGGTCGGCATGGCGGGGGTCGACGCCGAGGTTCATCGCGACTTCGATGGTCTCATCGAACTTCACCGAGGAGCGATCCTTGAGCAGCTTCAGCGCCTCACCCAAAGCGTAAGCCTTGTTGGGATCGATGCCTTCGCGGGTCTGCGATACACGCTTTGCAATCTTTGCCATGATCTCAGCCCACCACTTCCAGACCCATCGAGCGGGCGGAGCCCTCGACCATACGCATGGCCGCCTCGACGTCGTTTGCGTTCAGATCCTTCATCTTCTGCTCGGCGATGGCGCGCACCTTGTCGCGGCCGATCGTGCCGGCCTTGACCTTGCCCGGCTCCTTGGAGCCCGACTTCAGGTTCGCGGCCTTCTTCAGGAAATAGCTCACCGGCGGCGTCTTCATGACGAAGGTGAACGACTTGTCCTGGTAGTAGGTGATGACGACGGGAACCGGCGAGCCCTTTTCCATTTCCTGGGTCTGCGCGTTGAACGCCTTGCAGAACTCCATGATGTTGATGCCACGCTGACCAAGCGCCGGGCCGATCGGGGGCGACGGCGTAGCCGATCCCGCGGAAACCTGGAGCTTGAGCTGGCCTGCAATTTTCTTAGCCATCTCTCTTCCTGCCTTTTCTCATGCCGGTCTTGCCGGCGGTTGCAGTCTGGTGGTGCGGTCCGCGCGGCCGGCTAAAGCCGCATTCGCCTCCCACCCGTTTTTGGCCGCGCGATCTCCGCGCCGCCTTCCCTGCCGCCGAACTGGTGCAGGGATTTCGGATCAGCCCTTCTCGACCTGTCCGAATTCCAGATCGACCGGCACGGCGCGCCCGAAGATCGAAACTTCCACCTTGAGCCGCGCCCGCTCCTCGTCCACTTCCTGGACGAAACCGTTGAAGGACGCGAATGGTCCATCCGAAACGCGGATCGCTTCGCCGATCTCGAACGTCACCGACGGCTTCGGCCGCTCGACGCCTTCCTGAACCTGGTTCAGGATACGCTGGGCCTCGGCTTCGGTGATCGGCACCGGCTTGGAGTCGCCCAGGAAACCGGTGACCTTCGGCGTGTTCTTGACGAGCGAGAACACGGCGTCGGTCAGATTGGCTTTCAACAGCACATAGCCCGGAAAGAACTTGCGCTCGGCGTCGACCTTGCGGCCGCGGCGGATCTCGACGACCTTCTCGGTCGGCACCACGATCTGCTCGATGTCGGCGGACAGGCCTTTCTGCTTGGCCTTGTTCTCGATGTCCTCGGCGACCTTCTTTTCAAAGTTCGAGTAGGCGTGGACGATGTACCACCGCGCGGTCATTTCAAGACTTCTCCGTAATCGCCAGACTTATTGTCCGAGGCCGAGGATTTTTTCGACCGCAAAGCCCATGGCCACGTCTGCGGTAAAGAAAAAGATCATCGCGATGACCGCGAACACAAGGACCATCACCGTCGAGATCATCGTTTCGCGCCGCGACGGCCAAGTGACCTTGGCGGTCTCCGCGCGAACCTGCTGGAGAAAGGTGAAAGGATTTGTGGTTTTCGAAGCCATATGCCGCTCTGTCTTCAAGACCCGTTGGCCGGATCTCCTGGATGATCCCGCTGGCCGGGACGTGCCGCTTGAGCGTGCGTTCGCGCCGAATCAGCGCAATCATTTCGCCCATGCAAATCAGACGCGTAAAGCCGGCTTCCCAGCTCCACGCGTCGCGTGTCTGTTTCGTCTACATAAAACCGATTCTTGATCCACGCAAGTGGCAAGTGTCGGCTTTATGACCAAACGCCGCCTCGGAACCATCCAGTCGTCCCGTCCCGGCTATGCGGCCCTTATGCCGCAACTTATGCCATATGGCAAGTCACAAGCCGGTTTTCAAAGGCCGCGCTGCAAAAGAATCGTTTTTAGTTGTCCATTCGAAGAATGGCACGGGCAGCAGGGCTCGAACCTACGACCTGCGGTTTTGGAGACCGCCGCTCTACCAACTGAGCTATGCCCGTATGCGCATGTCGGCGCAGCAGGCGCTTCCTAAAAGCTTCCGTGCGCTCTGTAAAGAGCGGTGTGTGCTGCCCTGCCTTCATCTGCGGAAATCCAGACGTCCTCCCGGCCATTTCCCGTCGATTCTCTGGTTGCTGACAATCAAGCCGACCCAGGGACGCACGATTTTCGGGTCGGTCAGATTGATGTATTTTCCAACCCACCCTTTCGCACCCTCGCGCCGCGCATCGATCAGTCCTTTGCGCACGCCATGATGCCAATCGAACAGGAGGAAGACCCTCTCTCCCGCTACCTTCACCACGCCCCGGCCAGACCGCCATTTATCCCTGCTATCGCCCGGAATCGTGGGATCGGCGCCGCCGTTCCATCGGCTGGACCAGCTTCCTTCGATCGCGTCGTCGTGATCGCGGATCCTTTCGGTGCCCCAGGCTTCGGCATTCTCATCGCTCGAAAGTCCCTCCAGTTTTGCACCTGCGGCGAACGCCGACACCTCCTCGTCGTCGGGACTGGGGACATCCATCACACCGAACGGGTTTCGAGTTCCGCGGCCGCTGTCAAAGGCGCTGTCTGAATTTTTCTTGCCTTCCGATCCCATCGCAAGCCTCCGGTTTTCAGTGTGGCCCCGCCAGTCGACGGCGACTTTAAACCGTTAGCCTGGAGGACCGAAACCTCCATGGCCACCCGTTTTCCTGGCCGGCAGGGTTTTCGACCGATTCGTGCCCAGTCAGTTCCCCGAAGGCGGCTTGTAGGGGCCGCCGGGCACGCCCCAACCCCAGGCCGGCATTGGTTCCGTCTCGGGGTCGCAGGTCGGGCCCTTGTTGGAATTCATCCTGGCCAGCCGCGATCCCCATTCGATATAGGCCATGAAGGCGGAGCGGAATTCGGGATCGTCAGGCAGGCCGACCTCGTCGGCGGCGTCGGCGAGAAGACTGATCCAGCGCCGGCGCTGCTCCTCCGTCAGATGCTTGCCGAGA
Organism: Mesorhizobium sp. M0244; assembly: GCF_040321795.1. Classification (NCBI taxonomy): domain Bacteria; kingdom Pseudomonadati; phylum Pseudomonadota; class Alphaproteobacteria; order Hyphomicrobiales; family Phyllobacteriaceae; genus Mesorhizobium; species Mesorhizobium sp. M0244. The sequence goes on from NZ_JAMYSE010000104.1 coordinate 18,768, forward strand.
TGATGCATCACCATCTCGCGATGGCCGCCATGCTTTTCGCTGTAGATTTTGGGTCCACCAAAGACCTCGCCGATGAAGGCCGCGACGTGAGCCGGATGGTCCGGCGACATGTGCTTGAACACCGGCCCGACGATCGGATCCCGAAACACCTTGTCGTAGAAGGTCTGGGTCAGCCGGTTCAGCGCTTCGGTGCCACCGGCCCATTCGAACAATGTCGGGACATCCTGGCTCATTCGCGATCCCTCTACCGGCAAGCCCACGGCGCCGGGCAATAGCGGAAATATCGCGCGTCGCTCAACCTGCCTCGATGGCCAGTCGGCTGCAGCTATGATGCCTGAATTACGATTTAGCCGCCCTATGATTTCACGGGCATGCTGGCCTGAGCCTTGGCGCCGGAGAGCTCGCGGCAATTCTCCGGCCTTGGCTCCGATCTGCAGATGCCGGGACCTGTTAATTCGTCCGCCGACCCAGGCCCCGTCGTCAGCCCGAACTTCAGCATCATGTCGGGTTCAAGCTGGCGGTGGCGCGAGGATTGCACCGATTTCATCGCAGCAAACAATCCCGGACCGACCGCCATGTCCTTGAGATAGGTCTTGACCCCCTGCTCCAAGCCAATCGAATGCACGCTCAACTTTGCACGCGGGCCGACGAGGCGTTTGGCACCGCCGGCGAGCATGATCGGCAGGCCGAGCCGCACTCGCCGCCGGCATCGACCGTCAGGCCGTTGTAGACTCCGTCTTCTGCCGTGCAGTCGGCCTGCCGCGGCTCGCAGCCAATGAAATCCGTCCGTGCCACTGCGACGTCGAGCTTGCGTTCGCGGATCAGCCTTCCGGCCGCCAAGGCACCGAGCACATCACCTCCCGGCGAGTTGATGACGATGGGCAGGCGCCGGTCACCGATGTCGTCAAGCAGTTGCCGCAATTTTTCGGGCGTTTGAGCGGTAATTGTGCCTTCGGCCGAGATCCATTCGGGGCAGTTGGGGTTGCAGAGCGGATTGCTGCCGCGGACCAGGACGAAGCGCATGTCCGCGACATCTTTCACCTGCGGGCTTTCGAGCCCTGCAAGTGCAGGCGCGGCGTTCGCCACCACTTCGCCGGTCGGCTTTGCGGCATTTTCCGGCGCCGGCACCTCTCTGCAGCTCGCGGGCAACGGATCGGCTTTGCATAGGGTAGGCGCGGTCAGCAGGTCGACGGCATCCAGGCTGGTGACGAGATTCGTCTGCAGCATGTCGTCGAGGGCGATCTGCTGGATACCGCTGGCCGGCGTGCTTTTCATGGTCTCGAGTACACCCAGGCCGACGCCCATTTCCTTCAAATAGGCCGCCAGCCGTCTCTCCAGCGGCTTGTTCATCTCGTAGGTCTTGTAGCTACCGGCGTTCTTCCGGCTGACGACCCTGGTGCTGAGGATCTTCTTCTTGCCCTTCACCATGCGGTAGGTGGTGCGGTACAGCAATTTCGTCCGGATATAGGTCGTTGTGATCTGATGGGCGCCGAGAAAGGCCCATTCCCCGACCACGCGCCGGATGCCACCGGAAAACATTAAGGGACAGGCGGAATTGCAGATGGCGCTGCTGGCATAGGCATTGCCGAAATAGGGGGCGGCCTTGCCGTCCTTGTCCTTGCAGTTCTTCACACCTGGCTGACAGCCGATGAACCGGGTTTTGCCGACCGCGATATCGAGCTTGTTCTTGCGGACCAGGCGACCGAGCGTCAGCGCCGCTTCGACATTGCCGCCGGGGGAATCGACGACGATCGGCAATTTTCGGCCACCCAGCGCTTTCAGCGTGCGTTTGAACAGGGCCGGCGTGCCGGCCTCTATCGAGCCTTCCGCCGATATCCATTCCGGACAGGTCGGCTCGCAGCCCGGCGCGCTGCTGCGGACGACGACGAACCGCATCGTCGGGCCGAGATCCGGCGTGGATTTTTCCTGCGTAGATTTCTTTGCATCCGCTGCGAAGGCAGCGTGTCCCATGACAAGGAACGACACCAGGCAGATCAGCCCTAACAGCCACCATGCCTGACTATGCAAACGGCGCCATGGAACCATTCGGGCAAGCCCCCTCGATGCAACTTATACTAGTTAAGGCAGAGGCGCTTGCAACAGGATTTGAAGCAAGGCGGTTAATCTATTACGAGAAACTCAGAATCAAAAAGGCGGCCCGAAGACCGCCCTTTCGCATCCGATCTCGACCGGCAACGCCGGCGACGATTACTCTTTGATGGTGACGACGATGCCGGCACCGACGGTGCGGCCGCCTTCACGGATGGCGAAGCGCAGCTTCTCTTCCATGGCGATCGGCACGATCAGCTCGACATCGACCGTGATGTTGTCGCCCGGCATCACCATCTCGGTGCCTTCCGGCAGCGACACGATGCCGGTCACGTCCGTCGTGCGGAAATAGAACTGCGGACGATAGTTGGTGAAGAACGGCGTGTGACGGCCGCCCTCGTCCTTGGTCAGGATGTAGGCTTCGGCGACGAACTTCTTGTGCGGCTTGACGGTGCCCGGCTTGGCCAGAACCTGGCCGCGCTCGACGCCTTCACGGTCGACACCGCGCAGCAGCGCGCCGATGTTGTCGCCGGCCTGGCCCTGGTCGAGCAGCTTGCGGAACATCTCGACGCCCGTGCAGGTCGTCTTGGTGGTCGGACGGATGCCGATGATCTCCAGTTCCTCGCCGACCTTGACGACGCCGCGCTCGACGCGGCCGGTCACAACCGTGCCGCGACCCGAGATCGAGAACACGTCCTCGATCGGCATCAGGAACGGCTTGTCGAGCGGACGAACCGGCGTCGGGATGTAAGCGTCGACCGCCGCCATCAATTCGCGGATGGCGTCCTCGCCGATCTTCTTGTCGCTGTCTTCAAGCGCCGCAAGTGCGGAACCCTTGACGATCGGAATGTCGTCGCCGGGGAACTCGTTCTTGGTCAGAAGCTCGCGCACCTCAAGCTCGACCAGCTCGAGCAGCTCGGCGTCGTCGACCTGGTCGACCTTGTTCAGGAACACCACGATCGAGGGCACGCCGACCTGGCGGGCAAGCAGGATGTGCTCGCGGGTCTGCGGCATCGGGCCGTCGGCGGCCGACACGACCAGGATCGCGCCATCCATCTGCGCAGCACCGGTGATCATGTTCTTGACGTAGTCGGCGTGGCCGGGGCAGTCGACATGGGCATAGTGGCGGGCAGCCGTCTCATACTCGACATGCGCCGTCGAAATGGTGATGCCGCGCGCCTTCTCTTCCGGCGCCGCATCGATCTGGTCGTAGCGCTTGTACTCGCCAAAATACTTGGTGATCGCCGCCGTCAGCGACGTCTTGCCATGGTCAACGTGACCAATCGTGCCAATGTTCACATGAGGCTTAGTGCGCTCGAATTTACCTTTTGCCAT
>NZ_JAMYSE010000105.1:0-22026 GCF_040321795.1 Mesorhizobium sp. M0244
CAGAGGGTGGGCGATACATGTTTGGAGCGCCAAACCCGCAGGAGCTGATGTCAGCCGTCTCCCAAGTGGCCCAATAGACTTGCGAACGAGGTAAAACGGGCGGGACACTGAGCAAGACGCTGAACGAATGTGTTACGAATCTAGACATTGGCCGTCGACGAGCCGAATGTCCGGTTCTGGGCGCTTTGCGGTCGTTGGATTGTGATATGACTGAAACATAGAAGGGCAATTCAGCTTCGTGGAGGTCGACCTGATGTCGTTCGACTACATCATCGTCGGAGCCGGATCAGCCGGCTGCGTTCTGGCCAACCGGTTGACCGAGGATGCGGATTGCAGGGTCCTGCTGATCGAGGCGGGCGGCGAGGCAGACACCCGGCTCTCCAACATCCCCGGAGCCGCTTCGTGGATGCAGAACTCCAAGTCCGATTGGGCCTTTTCCACCACCCACCAGCCTGAACTGTTCGACAGGCGCATCGCCTACCCTAGAGGCCGCGTTGTCGGCGGTTCAAGCATCCTCAACTACATGGTCTACATTCGCGGAAACTCGGGCGACTATGACCAGTGGGCCCAGTTCGGAAATCACGGCTGGTCCTACGACGACGTCTTGCCCTATTTCATACGCGCAGAAGCCAACACCGCACTTGACGATATGTACCATGGGACGGGCGGCCCGCTCAGCGTCGAGACCAATGCGTACCGGCACCCACTCTGCGAGAAATTTATCGAGGCCGCGGTCTCAGTCGGCCATCGATTCAATCCCGACTTCAACGGCGCGGTTCAGGCCGGTTGTGGCTACTATCAGGCTACGTTGCGAAATGGCCGGCGGTGCAGCACCGCCCTGGCTTATCTCGATCCAGCCCTTGCCCGTCCAAACCTGACAATTGTAAAGGAGGCGCTCGTTACCCGAATCATCGTCGAGAAGGGCCGTGCCCAAGGCGTCGAATACTTCGCAGGCGGCCGCCGCCTCGAGATCGCACGCACGGACGGCGAGGTCATCCTGGCAGCCGGCGCAATCGGTTCTCCACATCTCTTGATGCTCTCGGGCCTAGGACCCGCCGATCATCTAAAGGCGAAGGGTGTGGAGGTTGTCGCAGACCTGCCGGGTGTTGGACAGGACCTCCAGGATCACATCAGCCCGGGCTCCATAACCGGCTGGGTCAAGGATCCGGATGCCGTTTATGGTCAGGTTGCCTTGAAGTTCGATGATGCCGTAACCGAGTTCGAGGAAACCGGGGGTGGCCTACTGGCAACCTACTATCTTGATGTGGGTGCTTTTATGTCGGTTGACCCCGGCGAGGCTTACCCGTCTTTGCAGACTTTCTTCTGTCCGGGGACCTCCGAATTTTTCCGCACGGATGGCGTACCGGATCGACGGAGGTTTGGCATAGGCGGCTACGTCTGCAGACCGGGCAGCCGTGGCAGTGTGACGCTTGCTTCCGGCAGCCCGCTCGATCCACCGATTATCGATCCAAACTACTTTTCCGATCCGAACGACCTGCGCCTGTCAATCGAGCTAGTCCGGAAAGACCGTGAAATCCTGAACGCGGCGCCGTTCGACGACATCCGGCTGGGCAACGCGACGCCTGACACCGACGATCCGAAAGAGATCGCCACCTTTATCCGTCAAAACGCGTCGACCACCTGGCACCCGACCAGCTCTTGCCGGATGGGGATCGATGACCGCGCCGTCGTAGGTCCCGACCTGCGCGTGAAGGGACTAGAGGGGCTCAGCGTCTGCGATGCGTCAGTGATGCCGTCAATGGTTAGCGGCAACATCAATGCGCCTGTCATCATGATAGCTGAAAAAGGTGCTGATATCCTGAGATCGAGACGCCGATCGGCCGCGCTCTAGGCTTGCGTGAGGTCTTCAGATTTGGTCCGCCATTGGCGCATCTACGACCTCGCACGGCTGATCAACCGGTTCGGCCAACATCAGATGGGACGGATTCCTGAATCGGGCTTTCCTGATTCTACAACTTACGTCCGTTTGTTGAAGACCTTGCTGTACGAAATGCAGTACCGGAATCTGCTGACGAGTGCTTTGTCAGTCGCGGGTTGCCTCCCACCCAATTTCAGCGAATGCGACCCTGCGTTGTTGCGATTTAGGCGACTCTGATCCAGTCGCGGCGTCGGCGCTAAACATCCTATTGCGCCTCGAGGCCGAGAGGAAACCACGCGCCGCCCGATCAGATCATCGTGATACTGCGAAGTCACAGCACCGGGCCAGGCCGCCGTCAGCTCAGATCAGCTTGATCTTGACCTCAATGTTGCCGCGTGTCGCTTTCGAGTATGCACAAATCTTATGTGCTTCGCCTACCAGGGCTTTGGCGGCATTGCACTCCACACCTGGCAGTCTGACGTTGAGCCGAGTGCTGAGAAAGTAGCCGTCGTCCCCGAGGTTCAGATCGACCGAGGCATCGATGCTCACTCCCAACGACAGCGCGATTTTTCGTTCGTGGGCCACAGATGCGATCGCGCTTGCGAAGCTGGCCGACCAGCCGGCCGCGATGAGTTGCTCAGGGTTGGTGCCGATGCGCGCCGATCCGGGCATCGAAAGCCAGATGTCCAGAAGGCCGTCGGAACTGCGCGAGGCGCCATTTTCGCGGCCGCCCGTGGTTGCGGTCCTGGCCGTGTAAACAACTCTTGCGATCCGGCTCACGGGCATTTTTTTGGTAGTTGCGGTACCTGCCGCAGGGGCGGCGCTGCGAACCCGATCACGCGTCGACCTCGACAACGGCATCGGCAAAGGCCTGCGGCGCTTCCTGGGGCAGGTTGTGCCCGATGCCGCCCGTGACGACCCGGTGCGCATATTTGCCTGAGAACATCTTGGCATAGGCGCTGGCGTCCGGATGTGGCGCGCCATTAGCGTCGCCCTCGAGCGTGATCGTAGGCACGCTGATGACCGGTGCCTGTGCGAGGCGCTTTTCCAATTCGTCATACTGCGACTCGCCTTCAGCCAATCCGAGCCGCCAACGATAGTTATGCATCACGATGTCGACATGATCGGGATTGTCGAAGGCGGCGGCGCTGCGTCCGAAGGTGGCATCGTCGAAACTCCACTGTGGCGAAGCGAGCTGCCAGATGAGCCTGGCGAAATCCCGCGTGTATTTCTCGTAACCGGCACGGCCGCGATCGGTGGCGAAGTAATATTGGTACCACCATTGCAGCTCGGCCTTCGGCGGCAGCGGCAGCTTGCCGGCTTGCTGGTTGCCGATGAGGTAGCCGCTCACCGAGACCATCGCCTTGCAGCGTTCCGGCCATAGTCCGGCAATGATGTTCGCCGTCCGCGCGCCCCAGTCGCAGCCGCCGATGGTCGCCTTTTCGACGCCGAGTGCGTCCATCAAGGCGACAATGTCGGCGGCGATAGCAGACTGCTGACCATTGCGCATCGTCTCTTCCGACAGGAACCGCGTCGTGCCGTTTCCGCGCAGGTAAGGCACGATCACGCGGTGGCCTTTGGCCGCCAGCAAGGGCGCGACGTCGACGTAAGTATGGATGTCGTACGGCCAGCCATGCAGCAGGATGACGGGCGGGCCGCCGGCAGGTCCCACGTCGGCATAGCCGACGCTCAACGCGCCGGCGTCGATCTGCTTCAAGGGTCCGAAGGACGTTGCAGGCGCTTCGGTCGCCTGCTGTGCTGCTGCCGAAGCGATCAGACCGAGTTGAGTGGCGGCGACGGCCATAGCGGCGGCACCAAAGAACCGGCGGCGATCTTGGTCGATCTCATCCGGGATATTGAGCGAATGCATTTGGGAACCTCTATCGTTGCACAAACGATCAGCCGAACGTGAACGCAAACACCTCCACGCCCGGGCCGAAAAATTCGATCTCGAACTGGCGATCGACAATGGGTTTTGGTTGTCGGATGAGTTGATACAGACGCTGCTCCGCCACCATGCTTTCGCCATTTTCGTCAACGTCAATTCCGCGAGCCGCGCCTGGCGGCTGTCCGTCGATCAGCACGCGAAATCTCACGGAAGTTCCCCTAGCTGTGGGCCCCATGACGAGATGAAGATCGCGGGCGTGAAAACGATACGCGACGCGGCCATTGGGCTTGTTCAGCACGGCGCTCTCCTGCCTTACCGTCCAATCCCCAGACAGCCCCCATTCATTCAGGCGTAGTCGCGCCGGCACTTCGTAGATGCGCGGCTCGTCCAAAACCGGTTCGCCGCCGGAGGCAAAGTTCTGGGTGCGTTCATAGCCGAGATAGTTTTCTGGGGATTTGAGGCTGTCCCAATCGGCCGCCACTTCGATGCCGCGGGCAACTGCCGACACGGGCTCACTGTCGAATCCGCCGGCTCCAGTCTCGGCCAGCAATTCCTGGATGATCTTTTCCGATTGTTCGTATGAGCCCTCGCCAAAATGATGATGCCGAACACGCCCTTGTGAATCGATGAAATACAGCGCTGGCCAATAGTGGTTGTTAAAGGCACGCCATATGGCGTGCCCGCTGTCGACGGCGATCGGATAATCGACTCCCAAATCCGCCGCGGCCCGACGTACGTTGTTCGGGTCTTTCTCAAAAGAGAACTCCGGTGAGTGGACGCCGATCACCACCAAACCTTGATCGCGATACTTCTCCTCCCACGCTCGGACATAGGGCAGCGTGCGCAGCCAGTTAATGCAGGTATAGGTCCAGAAATCGATAAGGACGACCTTGCCGCCCAAAGCCGATGCCGTCAGGGGCGGTGAATTGATCCACTCGTCCGCACTCTCGAGAGAGGCAAGCTCGGATTGACCCGCAACCGCGCCAGCGGAAAACCCGTGAAGGAACGGAACCTCTGTCTGTTTGGATGTTATCGGCCGCCCCATATTCGTATCTCCTAGAAAACCGGCAATCGGTGTCCCGATTGCCATCGCGAGTGCTGCGGCTATCCACAGCCTGTTTGTTTTCATCGTGACGCCTCTGTGTACGATCGAGGTTGCGGCGCGTACAGGATACGGCGCGCAACGCGCGCGCCGAACTTTCAAAGCGGCAGCGGCTTGCCGGCGTGTTCCGCCACCATGTATTCGGCATACCAGTCCGGCCAGTTCTCATCACGCTGGCCGCCCGTCCGCTTCTCGTGCTCGCCGTGCGCTAGCGCCGCACGCCACAGCGCAGCGGCGAGCTCGGTCGACGAGGTGAATGTCGTCACGTCACTGTCCACGCGTCCGGGCAATCGCGCGGTAATTTCCTGGAGCAGCCAGCTATTGCCGTCCGGATCGCTGAACGAGGCGAACGAGGCGTAGCTGCGCCGCTCCGGATCCGGACCGCTGAGACGGTCGCCCGGTCCGGCGCCGGGGTGGAATACTTCACTCACGTCGACACCGTGTTCTACGAGCTCGGCACGCGCCGCCACGATGTCGGATACGATGAGCCAGAGCGCCGGCGTGGTACCCAAGTGGATAGAGCCCGGCGAACCTGGAGGCGTGAACTGCACGGCCCGCGACCCGTCGCTCCTGACGAAGTCGGCATCGAGCCTCCAGCCCAGGCCGTCGTAGAAGCGCTTGGCGCGGTCGACGTCCGACACAGGGATGACGGCAACTTCGAGTTTCATGTCGACCGTCCGCGATCCGGGGGTCTCGACTGCAGTTTCGCTGCGCGCTTGAGTATCGGTCATGTGGGGCTCCTTGGGTTTGAATGCCTTGCTGAGTTCATCCATGGCGGACCGGCCCCAATGTCCCGATCCGCGTTTTGGGCGGGAAAGGGGCGAGCCGCCCCGCTCTCTTCACTTATCTTGCCGCAGCGGCTTGAACGCAGCTCGAAGCTCGGCGGAGAAGAGCTCCGGCTGCTCCCACGCAGCAAAATGGCCGCCCTTGTCGACCTCGTGGAAATAGATCAGGTTGCGGTAGGCGCGCCTGGCCCATGTCTCCGGGGCGCGATAGCTCTCCCCTGGAAAGACAGTGATGGCCACAGGAAGCGAGATCTCGGAGGTCATCTCCGGACCGGCAAAAGCAGGACTGCGTCCGCCATACTCCCAGTAGATTCGGCTCGCTGAGGTCGCGGTGTCCGTCAGCCAGTACAGCGTGATGTCGTCGAGCACCTCATCCGGCGACTTTTCGGGATCGCTCTCGCTGTATGTCCAGCGCGAGAAGCCCGGATGCCCGAGCATCCATGCGGCGAGGCCGACCGGCGAGTCCATCAGGCCGTAGCCGATGGTCTGCGGTCGGGTGCCCATCATCACGGCGTAGGACCTGTTCCCCATTTTGGCGGACGCGCTGAGCGCGTCGAACGTCGCGCGTTCCTTCTCGGTCAGTCCCGCAGGCGCTGGGCCGCCGGCGGCGAGCACCGCGGCAATCTCGGGCGGTACGATCGCCGGCAGGTTGATGTGGATGCCGAGCAAACCTGCCGGCGCGAGGCGGCCCATCGCGTTCGAGACAGGGGACCCCCAGTCGCCGCCCTGCGCGACGTAGCGTGTGTAGCCGAGGCGCTTCATCAGCTCCGCCCAAGTTCGCGCGATGCGGTCGGGGCCCCAGCCGGTGTCGGTCGGCTTGCCGGAGAAGCCGAAGCCCGGCAGCGAGGGCAGAACGAGGTCGAAGGCGTCCTCGGCGCGTCCGCCATGGGCGGTCGGGTCCGTGAGCGGACCGACGGTCTTGAGCAGTTCGACCACCGAGCCGGGCCAGCCATGCGTCATGATCAGCGGCAAGGCGTTCGGATAACGTGAGCGGACGTGGATGAAGTGAATGTCTACGCCATCGATCGTTGTCATGAATTGAGGCAGGGCGTTGAGCTTGGCCTCGGCCTTTCGCCAGTCGTAGCTGGCGCCCCAATACTCGACGAGCGGCTTGATCTTCGCCAGCTGTATGCCCTGCGACTGGTCATCGACCGTCTCGCGATCCGGCCACCGTGTTTCCGCGATGCGCCGGCGAAGGTCCTCAAGCGCCGCTTGCGGCACCTGAGCTTTGAAGGGCCGGATCGAGCGATCTTCGGCCGCATTGGCGTTGGCCAGGGCGGAAAGGACGCAAAGCCCGAATGCCAGCGCGGTCGCCAACTTGAAGAGCTTCATGGTAGAACCTCCTTGCCCGGCGAATGGAACGTCACCGTTTGCTCGGTGAAGACGTTGCCTTCGGCGTCCACCACCTCGATCAGCACCTTGTGCTGGCCGCGCAGCATGCCCACCAAAATAATGGTGTTGCTCTGACCGTAATCCGCCCACGCCCAGGGCAGGTCGTCGACGGTGATGTGAAGGTGCCCGACCCGCGGGGACACGTTGCGCGCGGCCGGCCCTCCGACAGGCAGGATGCGCAAGTTCTCCACCCGGTACGGGATGAACACGACGCCTCCGGCCAACCGCCCCGGAAGCGGCGGCTCCACGATCAGCTTGGGCGGGGGTTCCTTGTCGACGGGAACAACCGTGCTCTGGGCGAACGCGCCGCTGGCGAACACCGTGCAGGCCGCGACCGTGGCAAGCGTCTTGATGAGGAGGTCCATTGCAGTCTCTCCCTTTGGAGATTCGCTACGCGCAGGTATCGCGAGGCGGCGGATGACGTGCACGTCCGGCGCGCCATCCCCGCCCAATACTTCACGTCTGCAACGTCTTGAACGAGGCGCGCAGCTCATCGGTGAAGTACTTCGGCTGTTCCCATGCCGCAAAATGGCAACCCTTGGGCGGGCGGCCGTAATGCAGAAGCTTCGGGAACGCGCGCTCGGTCCAACTCTTCGGCGCGGTGTAGATTTCACTGGGGTTCGCACTCACGCCGACGGGAATGGTGATGCCTTTGGCGTCAAAGAAGCCCGCCTTCGCCGTTTGCCGGAATTCCCAATAGAGCCGGGCTGACGAGATCGCCGTGTTCGTCAGCCAGTACAACGTGATGTTGTCGAGGATGTCGTCGCGGGTAAGGCCCTCCGGCTCCCCATCGAAGGAGCGGGCGATCAGTGCATAGCTGTCCGCGTCGTGGTCAAGAATCCATGACGCCAAACCGGCCGGTGAATCGACGAGCCCGTAGAGCGTTTGCGGGCGAAGCGCCATCTCGTTGGCGTAGCCCAGGCCGAACTTGTAGAAAAAGGCGACCTGCTCGTAGGCGCGTTTTTCGTCCGGCCCGAGATCGGCGGGAGGCGGACTGCCGGCAGCAAGCGCCTTCACAATCTCGGGCGGAATGGTCCCCGGCATGTTTGTGTGGATGGCGATCAACTCGGGAGGCGCCATCAGCGCCATCTGTTCGGTGATGAGGGCTCCCCAATCGCCGCCCTGTGCGACAAACCGGTTGTAGCCGAGGCGCTTCATCAGCACGGTCCACGCTTTCGCGATGCGCTCCGGACCCCAGCCGGGTTCGGTCGGCTTGGCGGAAAAGCCGTAGCCCGGCATCGACGGGATCACCACGTCGAACGCGTCGGCCGGGGTTCCGTCATGCGCCGTGGGGTTCGTGAGCGGATCGATGACCTTCAGCAGCTCGATGACCGAACCGGGCCAGCCGTGTGTGATGATGACCGGCAGCGCACCCTGATGCTTGGACTTCACGTGGATGAAGTGGATGTCGAGGCCGTCGATCTCGGTGATGAAATGCGGCAGCGACTTCAGATGCGCCTCGCACTTGCTCCAATCGTATTCGGCTCCCCAGTACTGGATGAGCTTCTGCATCGTGGCGAGTTGCACGCCTTGTGTGTCGCCTGCCGCCAACGTCGCCGAAGTCCGCCGAGAAGCTGCATCGGTGACCAGTTCGCGCTCGGGCCAACGCGTGGCGGCGACGCGCCGGCGTAGCTCGTCGATCTCCTCCTGCGGGAAGCTGACGGTGAAGGGACGGATGGAATCGCTCGTGGATGCGGCGGCCAATCGTGACGGGAGCAGGCTTGCGGCACCTGCGGCGGCGATGCCGACCGCGGCAGTACCCAAAACCCGGCGACGATCTTGGTCGATTACTTCGGGAGTGTTGGTCGTATCCATGGGTCTCTCCTTAAGGTCGTGCATTTGCTCGAGGTGCTTGTGTGCTTCCCGATACCTACGCCCAGAAGAAGGGAATCGCCCGTTATGCGTTGTGAGCCCTTGTTAGTCGCTGCAAGCGCCGTTGTTTCCCGAGCAAATCGGCCGTTGCAGCCGACGTCCCTATGGTGTGCAGGCGATCCTTGATTTAAACTATGGGCTTTGAGGGCAGGCGGCTCCGAAAGAAGACGCCATGACTGCAACGGCAGATCAGACCAAAGACGGATTGTCGTTTGGTCCTTTCCATTTGGCTGCGGGTAAAAGGCTCCTCACAAGAGAGGGCGCTCCCGTAGAGCTAGGCTCGCGTGCCCTCGACATTCTCATCGCCCTGATTTCCACGCCGAATGAAATCGTCGGCAAGAAAGATCTGATGTCGCAGGTTTGGCCCGATGTCACAGTCGAGGAAGGCAGCCTGCGGTTTCACATAACCAGGCTTCGCAAGACGCTGGGCGATGGAAAGGACGGCGCGCGATATATCGCGACTCTTCCGGGGCGGGGCTACTGCTTCGTTGCACCCGTCTCGCGCTCGGGCGGTCCCAGCGACGATGCGCCTGTCATTGCCGCCAGGTTTCCGCATGCGAATCTCCCTAGCCGCTTGAGTCGGATGGTCGGCCGAGATGAGGACGTTCTCAAGCTGTCGGCTCGGCTGAACGCTTCGCGTTTCGTCACTATCGTCGGCGCCGGCGGCGTCGGCAAAACCACCGTCGCAATCGCGGTCGGGCATCATTTGATCGAAGCATTCTCAGGCGCGGTGCTGTTCGTCGACCTGGGCATGCTTGGCGATCCCGACCTGGTGACGACAGCCGTTGCCTCCATGCTTGGGCTGTCGGTTCAATCGAGTGACGCGACGCCCAATCTGATCGCCTATCTGCGCAACAAGCGGATTCTCCTGATCCTCGATACGTGCGAGCATCTCGTCGAAGCCGTGGCGACGCTGGCCGCAAGCATCATCGACGCGGCATCACAGGTTCACATTCTGGCGACAAGTCGCGAGGCGCTCAGGGTCGAGAGCGAGCATATATACCGGTTGGATGCGCTTGCCTGTCCGCCCGACGATCCGAGGCTGTCGGCGGCGGTTGTCCAGACGTTTCCAGCCATTCAGCTATTTGTCGAGCGCGCTGTGGCAGGTGGCGCGCGTTTGGAGGTCAGCGATGCGGAGGCCTTGCTCGTCGCAAGCATCTGTCGAAAGCTTGACGGAGTGGCGCTCGCGATTGAGCTGGCGGCCAGACGCGTCGAGTCCTATGGACTGCAACAAACGGCCGCGCTTCTCGATCAACGTCTGACGCTGCTGTGGCTCGGGTCGCGAATAGCGCCACCGCGTCAGAAGACCCTGCAGGCAACGCTGGACTGGAGCTTTGGGCTGCTTACCGAACTTGAACGCGTGGTGCTTCGCCGGCTCGCCGTGTTCGTGGGGCATTTCACACTCGATGCGGCGCTGGAAGTCGTCACAAGCGCTAGTCTCGACAGATCAACCGTCCTTGCCTCCATGGACAGTCTCGTTGCCAAGTCGATCGTGGCGACGCGTCCGATCGGAGCGATGATGCGCTACCGGCTCCTAGACACCACGCGCGCCTATGTCCTCGACATCAAGCTCGACGACGCCGAGATCGCCGATCTGGCGGTGCGCCACGCCGCCTATTATCGAAGATGGCTGGAGCAGACCGGGCTCGAATGGCCAAGCTTGGCGACCGGCGAGGAACGGACCCCTCACTTCGCCGCCATCAACAATGTTCGAGCCGCCTTGGAATGGTGCTTCGGCACCGACGGAAACACGGACATCGGCGTCGGGCTTGCCGCCGCTGCCGCGCCAGTTTTCTTGGCGATGTCGTTGCTGCCGGAATGTCATCGCTGGTCCGAGCGCGCGATATTCGCGCTCGACGCTGCTGCTCTTGGTGGGCTCGATGAGATGCATCTCCAAGCGGCGCTCGGTGTGTCCTTGATGTTCACGCGGGGAGGGCGCGACGCGGCGCGCGTCGCCCTGGAGCGAAGCTTCACGATCGCGGAAGAACGCGGCGATAAGCTCGATCAGTTGCATCTGTTGGGTCCGCTCAACATGTTCCATCTGCGGACCGGCAACTTTAAAACCGCCCTCCATTTCGCGAAACAATGCTCAGCCACAGCCGCGACGCTGGAGGATTCGGTCGCGATCGCTTTGGGTCATTCCGTTTTGGGGATATCGCTGCACCTTCGCGGCGACCTTGCCGAAGCCCGCGCCGAACTCGAGGCGGCGCTGGATCGCGGACCGCGCGCTCAGCGAACCACGACGATCTATCTCGGTTTCGAAGGCAAAATCCTGGCCAAGGCTATTCTGGCCAGGAACCTTTGGCTGCAAGGCCACCCGGATCAAGCCATGGAACGCGCCCGGCAGGCCATCGATGAGGCTGCCGCCATGGATCATTCGCTGACGCTGGCGATCGCCTTGATCTGGGGAATATCGGTATTCCTGTGGGCCGGCGAACTGGAGAGTGCTGAGGCATACATAGACATGCTCATTTCCCGCGCCGAATCCCATTCCATGGCTCCCTACCTGCTGGTTGGTCGAGGATTCAAAAGCGACGTCGCGATCGGTCAAGGCGACGCGAAAGGTGGCGTAGAGGGCCTGCGAACTTCTCTCCAGAAGCTCCATGCGGCGCCTTACGAATTGCTCACAACTGCACTCAACCTCTCGCTGGTCAGGGGGTTGTCCGCGATCGGTCAGGTCGATGAAGCAATGGTGCTGATCGACGATTCACTTGGTCAAGTCGAAAAGAACGGCGACCTATTGTACCTTCCGGAGTTGCTGCGGGTGAAGGGAAGCCTTGTTCTCCAGGTGTCGGAACGCAATCGCGCCGAAGCCGAGACATGCCTGTTGCAGGCGCTGGAGTTGAGCCGCAGTCAGGGTGCGCGAGCATGGGAGCTGCGAACCGCAATCGACATGGCGACGCTGATGGCCGGGCGAGGAGAAGTCGACAGCGCTTGCGCGTTGTTACAGCCGGTATTCGAGCAATTCGTGGAAGGCCTGAGTACAGCAGATTTGAAGGCCGCCGAGCGCCTATTGGCGACGCTGCGCTAGCTGCAGCCGATGCACGTTCACATTTTTGCAGACGGCCGGACGTCAGCCTTTGGCGTATCCACGCCTTTTCGACGGGTTGATGGCGGACAAATATCAGATGGTGCGCTTCCGGCCAGCGCTTGCGCACGCATCGGCAGGGTGCTCGGAAGACAACAGGGAACGCTTCTGTAATTCAGCTCGCCGGGCGGAAAGGCTTTGCGAGGGAGGCCGGGAAATGCAGCGCAAGCATTTGGCGGTTTCGCGAGATCAGCACCAGGACGATGATGGTGGCCAGATAGGGTAAGGCGGACAAAAGTTCGGACGGCACTTCCAGTCCGAGCACCTGTCCCTGCAGTTGCAGGATCGTCATACCGCCAAACAGCCATGCGCCAAGCAGGATGCGCAGCGGCCGCCAGGTTGCGAACACCACCAGAGCCAGCGCGATCCAGCCCTTTCCGGCGGTCATGTTCTCGACCCAAAGCGGCGTGTAGGCGACCGACAGATAGGCGCCTGCCAGACCCGCCATCGCCCCGCCGAACAGCACGGCCAAGTAGCGAATCCTGATCACCGGATAGCCTATCGCATGCGACGTCTGCGGCGACTCGCCAATCGTGCGCAGAACCAGACCGGCTTTGGTCCGGTAGAGAAACCAGCTTATGGCGACGAACATGACGAGGGCGAAGTAGACCATTGGGTCGAAACGGAAGAGCAGAGGGCCGATCAACGGCAAATCGGACAGGACAGGGATGTCCACGCGATGCAGCGCCTCGATCGGCTCGCTGCCGAAACCGCGACCGAGAAAGGCCGACACACCAGAACCGAAGATCGCCAGCGCCAAACCGGCCGCATATTGATTGGTGAGGAAGGTCAGCGCCAGAACGCCGAACAGCAGCGATGCGGCAGCACCCGCAAGCGCGCCGGCAATGATCGCGACAGGCATGGAGTAGCCCGCGGTGACCCCCCAGAACGCAAGTGCCGCGCCCATCAGCATCATGCCTTCGATGCCAAGATTGAGAACGCCCGACTTCTCGACGACGAGTTCGCCGAGCGCGGCGAATATCAACGGCGTGGCGGCAATGATGGTGCCGGTGAAGATGGCGATGAACAGATCCATCAGGCTGCCTCCCGCGCAATCCAAAATTCGTTCATTGCGCTGCTCCAAGCTCATGCAAATTTCTGACTGGTCGCACCAAGCAAACGCGATAGAAGATGGAGAAGTCGGCGGCGAGCAGGAAGAACAGCAGAATGCCCTGGAAAATCCGCGTCAGCGCGGAGGGCAGCCCAAGCGTCATCTGCACGCCTTCGCCGCCCAGGAAAAGCAGCGACATCAACAGCCCGCCAAGCACAATGCCAAAGGCGTTCAGCCGTCCGATGAAGGCAACAATGATGGCGGCGAAACCGTATCCCGGCGAAATTTGTGGCGAGAGCTGGCCGAGCGGCCCTGCGGCTTCCGCCATGCCGGCGATGCCGGCGGCCGCGCCGCCCGCCAGCAGGCCGATCCAGACGGCCGCCGACTCGCGACAGCCCGCATAGCGGGCGGGGAGGGGTGCGGCGCCGCTCACTGACATCTTGTAGCCGAGGAAGCTGCGGTCAGTGAACAGCCACATCACGAGAACGGCGACGATGGTGATGAAGACGGAAGGATTGAGCCGGTAGGCCGAGTCGAAGGACTCGAACAGGGCCGCCGTCGGCAGAAGGGCCGTCTGCGGATAGTTGAAGCCGGCCGGGTCGCGCCACGGTCCATGCACGAGATAGGACAAGAATAGCGTCGCGATATACGTCATCATCAGCGTGACGAGGATTTCATTGGTGTTCAGGCGGGCGCGCAGGAAGGCGGGGATTGCCGCCCACGCCATGCCGGCGCCCATGCCGGCGACGAACATCAGCGGCAACAGCAACACGCTCTCCGGGTTGGGCCAGAAAAGCGCGATACCGCTGGCGGCAATTGCGCCCATCGTGAACTGGCCCTCGGCGCCGATGTTCCAGACATTGGCGCGGAAGCCGACCGCCAGCCCGCAAGCGATGAGCACTAGCGGCGAGGCCTTGAGCAGCCATTCCGACAGGCCGTTCATCGAGCTGAGCGGCTCGACGAAGAAGGCATAGAGCGTCGCCAGCGGATCATGTCCCAGCGTCGCGAAAAAGATCGAGCCGACGGCCAGCGTCAAAACCGTTGCCACAACCGGTGCGGCGACGCGCATCGATGCGGAAGGCTCCGGCCTTTGTTCAATTCTGAAGCGCAATGTCGCCACTCCCGCTTGCCATTGGGTCCTTGCTCATCGCCCTGCCGGTCATCAGCAATCCGATTTCCTCGCGATCAGTCGTCTTACGCACCAGCGGTGGCGAAACCCGCCCCTGGCAGATCACCAGTAGCCGGTCACAGATCTCGAACAGTTCGTCGAGCTCTTCCGAGACGACGAGCACCGCAGCACCGGCGCGGCTGAGGTCGACGATGGTCTGGCGGATGAAGGCACTGGCCCCGACATCGACACCCCAGGTCGGTTGCGAAACCAGCAGGAGCTTCGGGGTCAGCGCGATTTCGCGTCCGACGATGAATTTCTGCAGATTGCCGCCCGACAGGCTCTGGGCAATCGATTGCGGTCCGTTGGCCTTGACCTTGAACCTGTCGATGATACCCGCGGCGAAAGCGCTGGCTTTGCGACGGTCGACCAGCCCGTTGCGCACCGTGCCGAAGCGATGTGCGGTCAGCACGACGTTTTCCCACAGCGTGTGCGACGGCACCGCGCCACGGCCGAGCCGCTCCTCGGGAACGAAGGCGAGGCCGAGCTTGCGGCGTTCGTCGGGACGCAGGCGCGCGGCGGCGGTTCCGCAAATCCTGATCGCGTCATTGTGTCCATGGGTACGTTCGCCGCTGAGCAAGGCGATCAGCTCTGCCTGGCCGTTTCCCGAAACTCCCGCAAGCCCGACGATCTCCCCGCCATGCACGTTGAACGATATGTCCTTGAGATCTACGCCAAAATGGTCCTTGGCCGTGACCGACAGATTAATCACCTCAAGCACCGGCTTTTCGCTGGGCGCAGGAGGGCTGACATGCATTTCCGGCAGTTTCGAACCGACCATCATGCGGGCAAGCTCGAGCGATGTCGTCTCGTTCGGACGCGCCGTACCGGTGACCTTGCCGTTGCGCAGCACGGTCGCGGTGTCGCAGAGCTCCTGCACCTCGTCGAGCTTGTGGCTGATATAGACGATGCTGCATCCCTCTGCGGCGAGCTGCCGCAATGTTTCAAACAGCTTGACCACCGCCTGCGGCGTCAGCACGGATGTCGGTTCGTCGAGGATCAAAAGCTTCGGTTCCTGCAGCAGGCAACGCACGATTTCGATGCGCTGGCGCTCGCCGACCGACAGGTCATGCACCTGGCGGTGCGGATCGATGGGCATCCCGTAGCGAAGCGAGAGATCGCGGATCTTGTCGGCAAGCGAGGGTAGGTGGAAGGCGCTGCTGGCCGAAAGGGCAATGTTTTCGACTACCGACACGGATTCGAACAGCGCGAAATGCTGGTAGACCATTTCGATACCGAGGGCGCGGGAAACCGCAGGGTTGTGCGCGGCGATCGCGTTGCCATCGCAATAGATTTCGCCGGAGTCGGCTTGCGCTGCACCATAAATGATCTTCATCAGCGTCGACTTGCCGGCGCCGTTCTCGCCAAGGACGGCGTGGATTTCGCCGGGCTGGATCGACAGCGAGACGTCGTCATTGGCGACGACGCCCGGATAGCGTTTGCAGATGTTGCGCAGCTCTAGACGCGGGTGCATGGCGGGCCCTGCCGTGGCATGAAGCGAGGTTGGACGTGAACCAGGCAAGGAGACGCCGAAGATCTGGGCTTCGGCGTCTCCCGGCTCGTTGATGGCAATCAGCTCAGCTTGCCGATCATCCCTTTGACGAACCAGTTCATGCCGCGAATGTCGTCGTCGGCCAGAACCGATCCAGCCGCGACCTTGACGTTACCTCCTTGATCCTTCAACTCGCCGGCATAGGGGTGCACCTTGCCGCCGCCGATATCGGCCTCGAGCTGCTTGAGCTTGGCCTGCGTGTCGGCGTGGATACCCTCGTTATAGGGAGCCATTTTCACGACACCTGCCGCCAACCCGTCCCAACGCTCTTCAGGTTTCCAGGTGCCGGCGGCGACGGCTTTGGCGGCGCCAACGTAGTCGCTGGTCCAGTCGAGGACGAATGCGGTCAGCTGCTTGCCCGATCCGAACTTCGCCATGTCGCTGGCATAGCCGATCGACCAGGCCCCGCCTTCGCCTGCGACCTGAACGCCGGTTGCCGTGTCCGTCATCGAGCAGATGACGTCGCAGCCCTGTGAAAGCAGTGTTTTGGCGGCCTCCTTTTCCTTGCCCGGATCGAACCAGGAATTGAGGAAGATGGTGTTGCAGGTGGCGTTTGGATTGACGCTCTGTGCGCCGAGCAACAGCGCATTGGCCGGGCCGACGATGTCGGGGATCGGGAAGCCGCCGATGAAGCCGATCTTGCCCGACTTTGACATGTAGCCGGCGGCCGCGCCGGCGACGAAAGTGCCCTCGTAATATTTGGCCTCGAATGTGCCGAGGTTGGCAAGGTGAACGATACCGGAGCAATGTTCGAAGGCCACGTTGGGAAAGCGCGGCGCCACTTTCTGCATTGGCGTTCCGTGTGAGAAGCTGGTGCCGAAGATCAGCTTGTTGCCGGCGCTGGCCAGTTCGCGGAAGATTCGCTCAGCGTCCTGCGGCATGAAGATGTTGTCGATGACTGTAATCTCGACCTTGTCGCCGAACGCGGCCTTGATGGCCTCGACGCCGAGGCTGTGCTGCTTGGTCCAGCCGATTTCAGCGACCGGCGAGACATAGACGGCACCAATTTTAAGCACCTCCTGCGCCCTGGCGATCGTGCTCAGCCCGCCGGCGCCAAGTGCGGCGCCCACTGCACCGCTGTATTTCAGGAATTCGCGTCTTGTTGCGTCGTTCATCATGATAACCCTCTGTTGGTTCTTTTGATTGTCGCCCGGCTTGTCGTTGCCGGGTCTGTTTTGGGCAGATGGACATGGAGATGCGTTGCTGTGCCGCCATCGCCTGGCACATCCACCGGCATTCTCGATTGAACCGCCGTTCCATCGGCTTTGCCATCGAGATATGGCGCCAAGGCTTCGGCCGGCGTGATCTCCGGAAACACCTGACGGTCCATGATATAGCCGCGCACCACCGAACGGTGATGGATGTCGATCAGGTCCATGGCCTGTTTCAACCGGCCTTTTTCCAGGAGGTCGACGATCCGTGAGTGATCGTCCAGCAGATTGCAATAGTCGAAATCGGCGGTTATGAGCGAGCGCAGCAGCGTCGTGCGGCGCACCAGCTGCGCGTGTATCTCCTGCATCACCTTGTTGCGGCTGAGCCGTACGAACACGGTATGGAATTCCTGGCCGAGCACATCGGCGAGGGCATGATTGCCGGCGGCAACAGCCTGCCGCTGCCGCTCGATATGGTGGCGCAGTTCGGCCCAACCGGCCGGGCCCAGCCGATCGCTGAGCTGGGCTGCCACGCCCTGTTCGACGAGCGTCAGGGCGTCGTAGATTTCCAAAGCCTCCTGCATGCTCGGCCTGGCGACGAAGGCGCCGCGATTGCGCTCGATCTGAGCCAGTCCGTCATCGGCCAGCCGGATGAGCGCTTGGCGGATGACAATACGGCTGACCTCGAAGATTTCAGACAGTTCGCGCTCGCCGAGCTTGCAACCCGGCACGAGACGATGGTTCATGATCGCTTTCGTCAGCGTCGCAGCGATCTCCTGTGACCGATTGCTCATGCGGCTTCCCGTTCCTGCAGGCACTGCTAGTGTCAGCACGCTAGCTATGGCTTACATTTGCATATCGGTCCGGTATTTTTGTCAATCAATATACTCACGAAAGAGTTTCAAAAAATCAAACATTGATATCCAATCTTGTGCTTGTATGGTGGTGCTTCCAAGCCGGGTTCGCTGTGAAGAGCCGGTCAGGGAGGACGATTGCGATGGCCAGCCCTTGCAGTGACAGGGTTCTCCTGAACGACTGGCATGTTGTTGCGGATTGCTCATGCTTTCCGCGCGCGCGCCATTCGGGCCGACGCCGTTTCGGTCTTCTATCGGCGCTGGCTGCGTGAGCGGGCAGTAACATACGGTGCCATTCCGGCCCGGCCTAACGCAATCAATGCTGGCGTTGGCTCTTTCGAAGGACATGAAAATGATACTGACGCGATGTTCGGACCCGGTCATTCTCAATCTCTGGCACCCGATCGGCGCCATTGGCGAGACGACACCCAGCAGTGTGGTGGAGACAACCCTGCTCGGGGAGCAGGTCAGTTTCGCAGTCGACGCGAGCGGCGCCATCAGGGTCTGGAGATCCCGGCCCGGTGTGAGATCCGCAGAGCCGATCGGTCCGGCTTCGGTCGGTAAAGCGCTGCCCGCCAAGAGCGCCTATGGCTATGTCTGGACCTCGCTCGGCTCGCCGCCAGCCGAGCTCTTCCCGATCCCGGAATATGAAGAGCCCGACCGCCGCAAGCTCAACGCGGCAACGTTTGGCGTCAACGTCTCGGCGCCGCGCGCCATCGAGAACTTTCTCGACATGGGCCATTTTCCCTACGTGCATACTGATATCCTCGGCGTCGAGCCACATACTGAAGTCAAGGAATACGACGTCGAGATCTCCGTTGACCGTGACGAGATCCTGGCCACGCGTTGCCGTTTCTTCCAGCCCATGGCTTCGACCGCTTCGGATGGCGGCGCTGACGTGGACTACGTTTATCGAGTACCGCACCCCTACTGCGCAGTGCTCTACAAATCGAGCCCCGCCGATGAGGCCCGGCGCGACGTCATCGCCATCTTCCTCCAGCCCGTCGACCAGGAGCACGTGCGCGCGCACATGCTGCTTTGCGTGCTCGACGAAGACAATGAAGACAAGGTGATCAAGCGCTTTCAGCAGACGATCTTTGGGCAGGACAAGCCGATCCTGGAGAACCAGGTGCCGAAACGCCTGCCGCTCGATCCGCGCGCGGAAACCCCGATCCGCGCCGACAAGTCCGCCATCGCCTACCGGCGCTGGCTCAGCCAGAAGGGCGTGACCTACGGCGTCATCCCGGTTGCCGCCTGACGAGATTTTTGGAGACGACCAATGTTGGAAGAAGCCAGAAACCGGTGGCATCCGATCGCTGCTGCCTACGATTTGCCGTACCGCCATGTGTTCCATGGCCAGTTGCTCGGCCGGGAGTTCGCCGTCTGGCGGGCCGATGACGGCTATGTCAACATCTGGGAGAACCGCTGCCTGCACCGTGGCGTCAGGCTGTCGATCGGCATCAATGACGGCCGCGAGCTGAAGTGCCAATATCATGGCTGGCGCTATTCGAATCGCACCGCCGGCTGCACTTATATCCCGGCGCACCCGGCCGACGCACCGGCGTGCACCATCACCAACCGTACCTTTCCGGCAGCGGAGCGCTACGGCCTCGTCTGGTCCTCCGAAGAGCCGCTGGGCGAGTTGCCGGACGTCGCCGGGCTTCCCGCGGGAAAGCTACTCGCCTTGCGCGGGATCCCGGTCAATGCGCCGGCCGACAAGGTCGTGGAGAAGCTGAAGGCCTATCGCTTCCAGCCGAGCACCGCTTTGCAGGGCGACGGTGCCGATGTTCTGGTCGACGCGGCTCAGGATTTTGCCGTGGCGCTCCACTCCCGCGACGGCAGTGCCGAGACGCATGGCGTCTTCTTCATCCAGCCGGTCGATTCCAACCGTTCGGTCATTCGCGGCGTGCTCGATCACGACGCCGAGGGAGTGGCGCGTATCGCCATCCTGCGCCACCACAATGAGAGGCTCAGCAGGCTGCGCGACGAGGCGGAACGCGAGGCGGCAAACGTGGCCGCACCCGCGCCGATCGAGCCGGTCTACGAAAAAGTATCCGCGGAACTCGCCGATATGCCGGAACTGATAACGCACGGCCGCAAGGCCGCGCTGCGGGTTACGGTGGCAAGGAAATGGCAGGCAGCCGACGGCATAGCCGGGTTCGAGCTTCGCCCGATCAAGGGCCTTCTGCCCACCTTCCAGCCGGGCGCCCATATCGATGTCCACATGCCCAATGGCGAGGTCCGGCAATATTCGATCACCAACGGCCCTGGCGAGACCGACAGTTTTACCATCGGCGTTAAGCTGGAAAGGGATTCGAAGGGCGGTTCGAAATGCATGCACGAGACCGTGCGTGAAGGCGACGTGCTGGCGATCTCCGAGCCACGCAACAATTTCCCGCTGCGCCGTGACGCGATCAAGACGCTGTTCGTCGCCGGCGGTATCGGCATCACGCCGTTGCTGGCGATGGTGCAGGCGCTGAAGAACCAGGATCTGGCGCACGAATTGCACTATTTCGCACAAGGGGAAGAGCATCTCGCCTTTTCCGATCGCTTGCGGCAACTCGGCGGCGCACTGGTGCCGCATCTCGGCCTCACGCCTGAACAGACAGGCGCGAAACTGCGCGAACTGCTTTCGCCGTACCGGAACGGCATGCATGTCTATATCTGCGGCCCCGGCCCGATGCTGGAAGCTGCGCGCAGGACAGCGGCAGAGCAGGGCTGGCCGGACTCTGCCGTGCATTTCGAGTATTTCAAGAACACCAACAAGATCGACGACAGTTCGAGCTTCGAAGTGGCCCTGGCGCGCTCTTGCGTCACGCTCACGGTGCCTGCCGGCAAGACCATCATGCAGGTGATGCGCGAGAACGGCATCGATGTGCCGTCATCCTGCGAGCAAGGTGCATGCGGAACTTGCGTGGCGACGGTGATGGAAGGCGAGCCGGACCATCAGGACGTCTATCTGAACGACGCCGAAAAACAGGCCGGGACCAAGATCATGACCTGCGTTTCGCGGGCCAGGTCGGCACGCCTCGTACTCGATATCTAGGAGCAGCCGATGATCACGCTTTACGACTACGAACTGTCGGGCAATTGCTACAAATTGCGGCTGCTGATGAGCTTGCTCGGCATCGACTACAAGACCGTGCCTGTCGACTTCTACCCCGGCCGCGAGCATAAATCCGAATGGTTCCTGAAGCTCAATCCGCTCGGACAGCTGCCGGTGGTCGACGACGACGGGCTGGTGCTGCGCGACGCGCAGGCGATCCTTGTCTATCTCGCAGCCAAATACGATCGCTCGAAGAGCTGGTATCCGCTGGACAATCCGGCGCTGCTTGGCGAGGTCAGCCAGTGGCTGGCTTTCGCCGACGGCATCACCGCAACCGCCTCGGCGGCGCGCCTGCATGACAGCCTGTTCTACGATTTCGACATCGAGGCCGCCCGCGCCGGCGCGCATCGGTTGTTTCGCATCCTCGACGAACATCTCTGGTTCGGCGAACAGCAAGGCCGCAACTGGATCTGTTCGGCCGGCCACCCGACCATCGCCGACATCGCCTGCTTTCCATACATCATCCTGTCCGAGGAGGGGGGTATTCCCCGTCAGGACTATCCGGCAATCCGGCGCTGGTGCGACCGGCTCAAGCGCATCAAGGGGTTTACGGTGATGTCGGGCGTGTTCCCCGCTGGTCCCGGCAAGGTCGCCGCCTAGACCGATCACAATGGGCCGGAGCCATGGCTTCGGCAAAAACAAGTTTTTGGGAGAGAGAAGAGATGAAAACCCGTGCCGCAGTCGCTGTCGCCGCCGGAAAGCCGCTGCAGATCATGGAGGTCGACCTCGAAGGCCCTCGTGACGGCGAGGTGCTGGTCGAGATCAAGGCAACCGGCATCTGCCACACCGACGAGTTCACTTTGTCGGGCGCCGACCCTGAAGGCCTCTTTCCGGCGATCCTCGGCCATGAGGGCGCCGGCATCGTCGTCGACGTCGGCAAGGGCGTCACCTCGGTCAAGAAGGGCGACCACGTCATCCCGCTCTATACGCCGGAATGCCGGCAGTGCCCGTCCTGCCTGTCCCGCAAGACCAATCTGTGCACCGCCATCCGCGCCACCCAGGGACAGGGCTTGATGCCTGACGGCACGTCGCGCTTCTCGATCGGCAAGGACAAGCTCTTCCACTATATGGGCTGCTCGACCTTCTCCAATTTTACGGTCCTGCCCGAGATCGCGGTGGCCAAGGTCAATGCCGACGC
>NZ_JAMYSE010000106.1:0-21929 GCF_040321795.1 Mesorhizobium sp. M0244
TGTCAAGTCGTTGAGCAACATGTCACGCGACATCCTGGTAAATTATTGACTTTCTCGGACTGCGATGCCAGCGCACCGCCAATAACCCGCGCCGGGATCGGCATTATTAAACTGTGAAATGCGCCGGTGCGGAGGAGTAGGCGACCGCAGATTATTCCTGTTCGCCCGGGGTCGGTGCGATCGACCAACTAATTAAGTCGACGGCACGCTGAAGTATGGCCGCAGTCTGAGCACGGCTGGGTGAAGTGGCAATGACATGTCCGATGCGGTCTCGGTAGTCGCCTTTCCTGACGATCGGCGTCTTAGGTTTAATGTACAATTTCACCTCGGCGACACCTGGTACAGCAGCGGCCCGGCTGACGCCACCGATCCAATCGAGGATGCCATCGCTATCAGCATCGAGGCACTGCGAGGCAGCAACCCGCGAATGCCTCCTGCGCAAGTCCCATTCCTCGCCGATGACAAGTTTGATGTGCTCAGTGATGAGATCAATCCCGTAAGCCGCTTGAACCAGCCGCGGACTGGTCCCACCCGCAAGCCGCGGATTGACTTCAATGACAACTGGGCCACGCTTCGTCCACCGAAGTTCAACAGTCGTTGGCCCCCAGCCAAGACCAAGAGCTGGCAAACAGCTCAGCGAAACATCGGCGATACGCCTATGCTCGTCACCAGTCAGGGGGGCCGGGCAGGTCAAATGACGAAAGACGAAATGCGGCGGGGGGCCGAAGTCGCCGGCCTCAATTCCAATGACCTCATTTCCCATTATGTCAGCGCCATAGAATGGCCCCTGTGCGAATTCTTCGACCAGTATCCTCGGCGAAGACCGCCATATGTGTTTCCCGCCCAACAGGTAACACGTGTGTTCGGCCAACTCATCAACATTGCGGCACAGTCGGACACCGATGCTGCCGCTGCCGACGGCTGGCTTGAGAACCACTGGCAGGCCGATCTGTGCGGCAGAACTTTCTACTTCCGTCGCATTCGCTGCCAAGCGATAAGCAGGTATTGGAACGCCGGCCTCCGCGAGGAGCTGACGTTGAACGAATTTGTCAAAGCATCGTTCGATCGATGCGGGGTCCGGTCCCGGTAGATTGAAATGCCGGCAGAGCTTGCCAACTGTCGCATAGATCGACTCATCGTCGCCCGAAAAGCCAGTAATGCCAGCAATGCCACAGGTCTCACGCAGCCGGTTACATTCGCGGATCAGCGCGTCGAGATCGTCTGTATCGACACGGATTGCCTCAAGCCTTTCCTCTGCAAGATAGTCGTACTGGGTTGGCTTGGCCGACAGGGTAATTGGATTGAGCCCAAGATGCCGGGCCGCTTTCACGTATAGCAAACCAATACTCCTATGGCCTTCAACCATGATGAGCGCTCTTTTTGCCATTGCTACTAACCCTCCGTTGCAATGCTGTGTGGCGTCTGATCGGGAACAGGCATCAGCTATTTACCCGTGCCTGACCTCCGCATTGAATGTACCATTGTCAGTGAACTGCGGTTGCAAAGATTCAGCAAAGTATTTTGAAGGATTCGTTGCGACGTTTTGGTCACCAGTGGTGTGGCACGGAGCGCCTTTTGAATCTCGGAGGGGTGCGAACGCAATCAACGTAGGTAGTGGGTTGTGAGCAGTTGTCCATGACCGGTTCAGAGCGCTTCGCGTGACGGTGCGGAGATGTAGCAGGACGCGTAGATATAGCCGGTCGTACGCTCTAGGCGATCCTCCATACCGAGTTTGGCCATAGCTTTCAGTATTGCCTGCCGTTCCGTTGGTGTGGAGAAGCGGCGCTGGCGTTGTCTAAACCGGTCTGCGACCTTGGTTTCCAAGGCGAAACCCCGAAGAGCTGCGGCGATGTCGTCATAGCTGAAGGGATGCATCACAAAGGCGACGACCCACGGGCGTGACGTCGCCGAGGCCTCATACACGCGTGCAAAGGTCCGCTCCGTTGCATAACCCACACAGCCCGTGCTGATGATGATGTCCGCACCCGCGAGGACGCAACGTTCATTGACGGTCAAGTCACGGGTTTCCAAATCCGCCGTGATGCCCGCCTCCAGTAACCCCATATTCTTTGCATATCTAACAGCCCGGAATGATGGATCCACGCCGACGAACTGAATGTCATCACGGAGGCCGCGATCGCGGAAGAAAGCGCGATGCTCGATCTCCTGTCGGCGCGAGAGCGATCCGCTGGCTTTCAGATAGGCAGCATACAGATCGTCGAGATCGAGATCGGTGCGCAGTAAAGCAGCGTTGACACCATAGGAACAACCGATATCGATGATCTTCAACCTAGACTTGTTTCGAACGCGTCGATAGTCCGCGAAAATCCTTTCGAAGACTGGCTCGGCCCGATCTGGAATCATATAGTCCAGGGCCAAATGCGCGCGAAAATAGGCATGCGGCCACTTGCGATTATAGGCTGCCGTGAAATCGGGCTTCGTTCCCTGAATGCTGCCGCGCACTGCACTTATTGGCGCCACTGTCCACCTCGTTGCCCGTGCCTTGGCTCGCAGCCGACGATCAAGACAGTTCTGCCTGAAGCTGACAGAGCGGCAAGCGTATTTTGGGAGGTGTGGATTTACCGATAGCCCCACCGAATGCGATCTGGCGCGGACCTGACATGCTGCTTCTTCCTTCCTTCCATCGATTGCGATATGACCCACGACATGAATTATCGGCTGGCAGCCTCTGCCGCCTCGTGACGATGGGTCTCAAAAGTCGTGCCAACTGCGCAGAAAGAGCCGCAGAAATAATATTCTGCTTACTCATCAAAGATTTAAATGAGAGCTCCGCAGGAAGCCAATCCGAACACTACCGTGTCTCATACCCGACAACCCGACAGCTATCGATGGCCCGGGGTGCTTTCTGGGAAGTGGTTGGAATTGAAAGTTGGCGAAGTCTCCGGGGTGTCAAACCTCGAAGCATCCGGCCTTCCGGTGCCGGACAGGAGACTACGCCATGGAGCGCCAGGAAGCTGGCGTGTTTCCAGCCGGTGTAAGTCCGGCCCGGGTAAGGGGTAGCGCCCGCCCGGTAGTGAGTGTTGCGGCCGTGTCGGCGACGACACGGGTCGAAGCGTACACAGCAAGCGGGTGGGGTGTGGGAATGAACCACCAAATTAGTGATATCGCAGAGGCCGAGGTCGTCATGGCCGCCGAAGGCAATATGTGCGGCACCGCTATGCGAGGTGCTGACGCTCTGCCGAGGTCTAAGGCCACATCACGCCCGCAAGGAACACGTTGGAACCTGGGAGATCTCCTGTCCGGCCGGGTGGCGATAGCCGTGTCGGTCCGCATCGGGAAGGCGAGGAGCTGAAGCCGATGATGAACGGACAGGAGAAGTCTGACTCCGGCATAGTAGCCGTGAAGCCGACGAACAAAGCCGGGCGACCGGTGGCGGAGTTGGTGGAGCCAAGGCCGGAGACCAAGGGGAACGCGGAACAGCAACGCATGCACCGGACACAGAGCCGGGCTCGCATGTCCCAGTCGCTGGATCGCGTACGGCAAGCCGCAAGGCTGAGGAAGAAGGAACGGTTCACCGCGCTCTTCCACCATATCAATGTCGACACGCTTCGGACGGCATTCTACGCGCTTAAGCGCAAGGCCGCTCCCGGGGTGGATGGCATGACGTGGCAGGACTACGAGACAGACCTTGAGCCTCGGCTCAGGGATCTGCACAGACGGGTTCATAGGGGAGCGTACCGACCGCAACCGTCTCGCCGGACGTTTATACCGAAGGCGGATGGAAGGCAGCGGCCGCTGGCGATTTCCGCCCTGGAAGACAAGATCGTTCAGGGTGCGACCGTCATGGTGCTCAATGCCATCTATGAAGGCGACTTCTGTGGTTTCTCCTACGGGTTCCGACCCGGACGAGGGCCGCACGATGCGTTGGACGCCCTGTGCGTGGCGATCGACAAGCGGAAGGTGAACTGGATTTTGGACGCCGATATCCAGAACTTTTTCGGGAGCGTCAGCCAGAATTGGCTCGTACGCTTCCTGGAACACAGGATCGGCGACAAGCGCATCATCCGCCTGATTCAGAAATGGTTGAAGGCGGGCATCCTCGAAGACGGGATCGTGACTGTGGATGACAGGGGAACGGGTCAAGGCTCGGTGATTTCGCCGCTTCTGGCCAACATCTACCTGCACTACGTCTTCGACCTGTGGGCTCAGCGCTGGCGACAGCGCGAGGCCACCGGCGACATGATCATCGTGCGCTATGCCGATGATTTGATCGTCGGCTTCGAGCATGAGGGCGCGCCCGTCGCCAGGTTCTGGGCGTGGAGCTGGCCAACCGGGAGAGCCATTCGAGCTGGCGCGAGTTCGTGACGGGGCTCAAGAATCGCGGGCTCGCCGGCGTCGAGTTCGTCGTCTCCGACGACCATCCGGGGCTCAGGGCGGCAATCCGCGAAGTGCTGCCCGAAGCGGTCTGGCAGCGCTGCTACGTGCACTTCCTCAGAAACGCGCTCGACTACGTGCCGCGCAAGGTCGACGACGATTGCCTGATGGAGCTCAGATGGTTCTACGACCGGCGCGACCTTGCCGAGGTCAAACGCGACCTGGCGCAGTGGATCGCCAAATGGCAGGCCAAATACCCGAAGCTGGTCAACTGGGTGGAAGATAACATCGAGGAGACGCTGAGCTTCTATCGGCTGCCGCTAGCTCACCACAAGCACATGAAGTCGACGAACATGCTGAAGCGGCTGAACCAGGAGATCAAGCGGCGCACCCTGGTCGTTCGCATCTTCCCCAACCCGCGGAGCTGTCTGCGGCTGGTTCGGGCATTGGCGGTGGAGATCCACGAGAACTGGCTCGAGGCGACCCGCTATCTCAACATGGATCATCTGCGCGAGCACAAGAAGGAGAGCCTGAGGGCCTTGGCCGCCTGAGCACCGTCATGTGTCCGCCGCTCCGCTAAACACGGGGGCTGCGCGGCGGACACGCCGACGTCACCGCAATGCCACGCCATTTTGCAGAACTTGACGCACACAACTGCGCGCAGTGATGAGACCCCCGGTGTCGCCGGCCACCGCCACGGCAGCCGGACGCATACGCTAACGGGGACTTTCGGCACCAAGATCACTGTTCCGCGGGCGCGCCTCGAGGCCGGCGAGGACAAGACGGTGGAATGGAAGAGCAAGGCCCTGCACGCCTATCAGCGGCGCACGGTGGCCCCAACGCACTGATCGCGTCGAGCTAACTGGCGGGCACGACCGCGCGACGCGTCCGTTTCGGCCGGTGCATAAAAGTCGTTGGCCGCCTATGAGGTGCGGGCGGTGTCGACGGCGCGCAAGCTCGTTGAATCCGCTGCGGGATGGAACGGTCTGCACGGCATCTTGCGCGCTTCGGGCTGAAGGTCGGCAAGACGACACCACACAGCTTTAGAGTCGTCCTTAAAATTGGAATCGAAGGCATTGAAATAACCCGCTGACGCGGGACAGGGAGTGTTTGGAGGAGTAGCCCCTGAGACGCGCCTGATAGGCGAAGATTCCCGAGCGAATTTCCTTCCCGCACGCCGCGCAAGCTGCCAGCGATATTGAGCGCAGACGAGGTGGTGCGCTTTCTCGAGGGCGGTGCCATCACTGAAGGGACGCACCGCGTTGATCACCGCCTATGCCGCAGGCCTGCGCGCATCAGAGGTGGTAAGCCTGAAGGTTGGCTGTTTCGCAAACGCGGCGACAAGCTGGCACCAACTGCGCTGGTGCAGGGCAGTAGGGACTGCAGATTATTCCTGTTCGCCCGGGGTCGGAAAAGGTGCGATCGACCAATTAATTAAGTCGACGGCACGCTGCAGTATTGCCGCAGTCTGAGCACGGCTGGGTGAAGTGGCAATGACATGTCCGATGCGGTCTCGGTAGTCGCCCTTCCTGACGATCGGCATCTTGGGTTTAACGTACAATTTGACCTCGGCGACACCTGGTACGGCAGCCGCCCGATCGCCGCCATCGATCCAATCGAGGGTGCCATCGCAATCAGGAATCAGGTTCCGCGCGGCCACAGTCTGCGAATGCCTTTTGCGCAAATCCCATTCCTCGCCGATGACAAGCTTGAGGTGCTCGGTGGCGAGATCGACACCATAAGCCAGCTGAATCAGTTTAGGATCACCACCACCCGGCATACGCGGATTGACTTCAATGACGACTGGACCGCGGTTCATCCACCGGAATTCAATGCAGGTTGGCCCCCAGCCAAGGCCGAGAGCTGGCAAACAGCTCAACGAAACATCAGTGATGCGTTTATCCGCGTCATCAGTCAGCGGGGCCGGAAAGGTGTATTCACGAAAGACGAAATGCGGTGGAGGGCCAAACTCAGCGGCGGCAATAGCAATGACCTCATTTCCCATTATGTTAGCGCAGTAGTGTGGACCTTGTGCGAATTCTTCGACCAGTATCCTTGGCGAAGACCGCCACGGGTGCTTCCCTCCCAACAGATAGGTTGTATGTTCGGCTAGCTCGTCGACGTTGCGGCACAGTCGAACACCGAAGCTGCCAATGCCTACGGCTGGCTTAACTATCACCGGCAGGCCGATCTCTGCGGCTGAGCGTTCTACATCCGTCGCCGTCTCGGCCAAGCGATAAGCCGGTATTGGAACGCCGGCCTCTGCAAGGAGCTGACGTTGAAGGAATTTGTCGCAGCACCGTTCAATCGATGACGGGTTCGGTCCCGGTAGATCGAAATGCCGGCAGAGCTTGCCAACTGTCGCAGAGACCGACTCGTCGTCGCCCGCAAAGCCAGTAATGCCGGCAATGTCATAGCTCTCACGCAACCGGGAACATTCGCGGATCAGCGCATCGAGATCGCCTGTATCGATACGGATTGCCTCGATCCCGTTCCCCGCAAGATAGTCGTATTGAGTTGGATTCGCCGCCAGGATAATTGGATAAAGACCAAGACGCTGGGCCGCTTGGACGTATAGCGGACCATTACCCCTTGATCCTTCCACCATAATGAGCGCTCTTTTTGCCATTGCCATTGACCTCCGTTGCGTGCTGTGTGACGGTTCGAGCCTAAATCGGCATCTACTTTTTTCGGCCGTGCCTGACTCAGACCTTGCCGTGAGCGTATCTTCGTCAGCGATTTGCGGTCGCAAAGATCCTGTAAACTTATTTGAAGGATCTGTTGCAACGGTTGGATTTGGACGTGAAGAAAGTTGGCGAGCTGCTTGTCAGGCCGTAAATCGGCAAAACGCGGCGCCAGGGAGGAACTCGGATTGGAGGCTCACCTCGCCTGTCGGTTTGCGCCATTTCTGCGAGCCAGTGCATCTCACTAATCAGTGCGATAACGGCCCAGCTGCACTCCCCACTGGTCGCGCGGGTTGGCCGGGAGATGGTCCATCAGCGATCCTTTCCCAGGAAACAAGCAGAACATGTGCGAATGGCCGCCGAGATCGACGAGGCGCTGCACCACCGGCAGGTCGACCTCGGTTGCACCCATGTCGACGATGATATGGGCGCCGAACTTCTGCGGCCCGAATACGTGGGTGGCGCCCATCAGTACTTTCCAGTACTTCTTCCAGCTGTGCGGCGACTGTACGCCGCTTCACGGGGTTGCGATCGAACAGCTCAGGTGTCGCGGCATCGAGCGCCACCGTGAAGGTGTCCGATCCCATCTCTCGTAACCGATCACGTCCGCCCGCATCATGGTGGTTGGGTTAGACAGGATCGAGATCGGGATCGACGAAGGGTAGATGCGGTCACTCCACTTCTTCAGCATGCGTATTTGGGGTCATGTGTTCTTTGCATTGCAAGGGGAGTTGATGACGATCTGAACAGAACGGTGTACCCCTCCGGTGAGGCTTTCAATTACCCACATCGTCGGCTTGATCCAATGGAGATGCCGAAGGCGATGTCGTGCAAGCGGGTCATGCCGCGCCAGCATGTTTGCGGGCGAGATAGCCGCCAAGCATGGCGATTGCAGCAGGTAGGCGGCGAGCGTGGCCGTTGGACGCGTGGTCGCGTTCGGGACGCGTCGATCTGGTCGAGCGCAGTGATCTCGGCGACGGTGAGAACGCTGGCGGGCGCGGCGTCTGGCTTGGCACGCGCCGACATAGTGACGAAGAATATGCGCCAACTGACCACCGCGATGAGGGCGAGGAACTTGGCCAGCCTCTCGGCGGTCTCGAGCCTTGCCTCCTCCGCACGGCAGCCGGACTTCATGACCTTGTGGAAACCTCTGCCTTCCAGCGCAGGGCGTACCAGCCGAGCTTTTCGGCCGCTACGGAGAGATCTTCGACCAGCAAGTTGGTCACCAGCTTCCAGTCGATCGGCTCGCGACCGGGCGGCGGGTCCTCTTCGAGGGCGTGGATGTAAGTCAGAACCTGCGGACTGTAGCGCTTTTGCTTGCCACGGGCGGCAAGGTGTTGATGGCGGCGAACTTCACCTGCAGCCGGGTCGCCTCGTTCTGATCGACCGTAATGCGATGACGTCCCGCCCAAGGCGCCGCCGCAAGTTGGCGAAGACGCGATGAGCAGGATCGTGCGGGGCAGCATCGGCAGGCCGCTCGGCCAGCCTGTTCGTCTGCACCCGCACGAGGAAGCTGGTACCGAGGTCCTGCGCGGTGCAATAGAGCTCGTAGATATCGCTCTCCCGGTCACCCACATGCACGCAGCGCTCGGGCGCGCCAACGAGCGCGATGGACTGGCGCAGGTTCTCCAGCCAGCGGTAGCTCTCTTTCGTCTCGATCGGGGCGCGCGTGGGATTGATGTGCCGCTTGAGCGCGAGCGTTCCCTTGAACTTCGTTCGTGTCCAGAATTTCACCGCCGTCAGACCGAGGGGTATGCCGGTGAGGGTGACGGCCAAGCTCGAATGCATCAGCATCCCGCATAAGGTCAGCACGTTCGGCTGCCCAGCCTTGTAGCGCCCGGCGTTGATGGTCTTGGTGAAGCCGATTTTGCCCGGCTGCGCGCGGCCGTAGATAAATTCGGTCGTGTCCTGTAGGATAAGGATCGGACCTTCGCTCGCCGCGACGCGCGCCGCGGTCGCGGCGAAATGGCCGGCGAGAACGCCATGTTCGGTCACACGCGGGTTGTCAAAGAAGCGGTAGGCCGCCTCCGCCGCCCAGTCGCCGCAGGCCGCCGGGATTGGCTTGCCGCAGCTGACAGCTGATCCAGCAACCGTTGCAGCCGACGGGCCAGACGCTTGTCGGGAAGGGCCGCCACAGAAAGCTCTTCCTCCTGCCAAGCGGCTTCGCCGCTGCTGGTCTTGTCTCGCATCCGTGACGCCTCCGTGATTCGGCGTCAGAGACAGAATCACGGCAGATTCATACGCGGCAATAGGGCCGCCGACGATGTGGGTAATTGAAAGCCGGTGAGGCCCGGTGAGGCCCGGTGAGGGCCGCCTTGCTGACGGTGGCCCAGAACTTCACCGATCTCACCCAACGAGGCGCCGCCACGCACCATCTCTGAGGCGAGCCCATGTCGGAACTGATGCGTTCCCCATTGTGCGAGCGTCGATCCCAGCCCTTTTGAGTGAGCGTCGGATGACGGCACGCAATTGCGCAAGCGACACCCCACCATCACAGAAGCGGAAATTGAGAAAATCTCGGGCGACCGCGCTATTTGTTGGCGCGAGCGCACGATCGGCGGCCAAAGCTTGGAGATAAGAGGGCTCTTCGACATTATTGGTTTTTCTACGGAGCCAGAATGCTATCGCTGAAGAGAGAAAGGTCGAGTACGACCTGTCGCCCGCCAATGGCTAGGAAAACCTGGCAGCCTCAGCGCGACAAATCGAACGCACCAACACATTCCTGCCCACCGCGGGGCAGCATCATCTCGAGATCATTTCGGAACACGGGCGACAGGCCTCGGAATCGGCAGTCTTGCATTCAACGGGGCGTCCACAAATGTCCCAATAATGCACGGTGGCCGTAACCTCCCCCAGGCGCTCGCTCGCAATCGCTTAGGGAATCTGAGAACGCGTCGATGACAACTCAGCTTCACTTGACAGGCGTTCATGCTACTGTCACATTGCGCAACATAGTTGCATTAATTGCAACACATGCCGGAGAAGTGGATTGATGTCCAGAGTTGAACGCCACAATTCGTAGTCGCGCGTGGGCGTGCTGTCGCTCGACCAGCAAACGGAGAAAGATTGCTGAAATGAAGCTAAGTGAGTACGTAGAGTACGATGCGACCGGTTTGGCCTCCCTCGTGAGCGCTGGCGAAGTGACTGCTCTGGAACTTGCGCGTTTGGCCCGCGAGGCACACGACAAGGTCAATCCCCGCATCAACGCCGTGATCGAATTTTACGAAGATGCTGAGACCGTTGCCGGCGCGAATGGAGGGCTCTTCCATGGCGTGCCTTTCCTTCGCAAGGATATTGGGGCCAGCGAAGCTGGCCGCCTCCAGGAAAATGGAAGCCGTCTTTTCAAAGGCTGCCGCTCCGACACGGACAGCTATTTTTTTCGTCGCGCGCGCGAGGCCGGGCTTCGCACTCTAGGCAGAACAACGACGCCCGAGCTTGGATCTACAGTGATGACGGAATCAATTCTCAATGGCATCACCGGCAATCCATGGAATTTGGACCGCTCGGCGGGAGGCTCCTCAGGGGGAGCAGCAGCGGCGGTGGCCGCCGGCATCACTCCGATTGCGCATGGCAGTGACGGTGGCGGGTCAACTCGCATACCGGCGTCCTGGTGCGGCCTTGTCGGACTGAACCCGTCCCGAGGACGTGTTTCCGGTGGCCCGAACAGGCAGGACGCGGGTTCTGGTCTCAGCCGCGACTTTGTTCTATGTCGGACTGTGCGCGACATGGCAGCCGCCTTGGATGTCTTTTCTGGTCCCCATCCCGGCGATCCATTCATCATCGTCCAGCCGAACCGTTCCTATGTGGAGGAGCTCTCACAGCCCACGGGCGGTCTGCGGGTTGGGGTCTCGAGAACGAGTTGGGGCGTGATCGACCTCGAGCCTGAAGTGCTGCATGCCGTCGAATCGACGGCGACGCTCCTCGAGGAGATGGGGCACAGAGTAATGGACATCGAGCCGATATATGAACCGGCCGAGTACAGCAAGTTTGACTCCGCCGCGACGACCGCTATTTGGCTCGAAGAAGCGGCGCGAGCCATGGGTCGCACGATTAGCTCCGACACCTTGGAGCCGGTCATGCTTAAACGGTATCGATATGGCCGCGATTTGCCCCTTTCCCATACGCGGGACGTCCAGGAGGGCCTCCGTAGAATGCGTTTCCGCGTGGGCGAGGCGATCAATGCCTTCGATATTCTGCTCACCCCCACGATGCCAATCGTGGCCGTGCCGCATGGTGGGATCTATTCTGCGACCAACCCGGAGGTCTCCGTAGAGGAATACGTGGAGGCGGATACTGCGATTTGTCAGTATACGGGTGTCTTCAATGTCACCGGACAACCTTCGGTGTCTTTGCCTTTGGCACAAAGCGCAACGGGGCTGCCGATCGGTATACAGATTGTTGGCCGCTTTGGCGACGAGGCCACACTGGTCCGTGTCGCACGCGATCTGGAGGAGGCCAGACCGTGGCGCCACAGGCGACCAAGAGTTCAAGCGGGAGAGCATGAGCGGCATCAGTGAAACTGCTATCCGCGACCTAATGGAATCTGGAGGGTTATGTGAGTCGCATCGGTCGTCGCGGCGAGCTCGAGCGACCTCACATAAGCCGGATTGAAGTAGGCGCGGGTGGTTAGCCGCTGTTCTGGAGATAGTAGGGCACGCTGTTTGACGACGATAGCGAATTCGTCGCGTGCAGCGGTGGCACGACCCAATCTTTGGCTTGATCCGGCGACCTTCGCGAGCAGCTTGCGGGACGATCGGCGGCGATATTTGCGCTCTCAATGCCCGCTGTCGGTCTTTCGGTGTGGCCAGGGCCGAGCTGTGTAGCGCGCCGACGCGACGCTTGGTTCCGCACGCATATAAGGGGTGCGGATTGTCGAAGTTCATGATGTGTATGCACCAGAAAGATGATGGCCGGCGCGGCGAAACAGGCGCAACGGTGATTCCTGTCCTGCGCATGGGACGCTGGCAGTCGGGGCATTCGTGGGATTGCCCGTGCTGGGATTTGTCAGGCTGGGGTTTCCCGCCTGCTGGTGATGGCTAGTGGAGGAGCTGCCTACAGAGACCGATATGATCCCGTCGTTGGTTATTGGCGGAGAAAGCCTAAGTGACGCATGCGGTGGCGGCGGGAAGCACGTGAAGAAGAAAGCGCCGGTTGAACTCGCGCGGGTCAAGGCGCATGATCTTCTCACGGTCGCGGCCATTGCCCCGGTAGTTCTTCCATCGGAAGGCAACATGTCGTCATCGGCCTCGACGATGCGGCTGTTAGCGATGGCCACACAAGGGACTGTCAGGAATTCTGTGCGCGAGGCCGGTCTCGTCATTGGCTGACGAACCTCTCGCCGAAGACAACGGCGAACTGGGTCTTGGCCTCGAACCATTCGCGCGGCGGTCGTTTCCATTCCTCAGCCGCATGGTTCAGGACCAGATATAGCAGTTTCATCGCCGCGTCGTCACTCGGGAAGTGTCCGCGGGTGCGGACGGCGCGGCGCAGCTTGGAATTCAACGCCTCAATTGCATTCGTCGTGTAGATGATCCGGCGCACGCTTTCTGGGAAGGCGAAGAACGGCACGACGTGCTGCCAGTTGCGCCGCCAGCTCTGAGTGATCGCGGGATATCGCTGGCCCCAGTAGCCGGCCTCGAATTCCTCCAGGGCCTTCATGCCGGCTTCGGCCTCCTTGGCCCGGTAGATCGCGCAGCGCCGGCACGACGGGCTTGCGGTCCTTCCACGACACGAACTCCAGGGAATGGCGGATCAGGTGCACGATGCAGGTTTGAACCACGGTTTGGGGGAAGACGGCGTTGATCGCCTCGGGAAAACCCTTTAGGCCATCGACGACGGCGATCAAGACGTCGGCGACGCCACGACTCTTCAACTCGTTCATGACGCGCAGCCAGAACTTGGCGCCCTCGGTCTGCTCGATCCAGATGCCGAGGATCTCCTTCGTGCCATCCGGCAGGATGCCGAGCGCGATGTAGACGGCCTTGTTCCTGACGAAGCCCTCGTCCCTGATCTTGACCCGGATGGCATCGAAGAAGACGAGCGGATAGACCACATCCAGCGGGCGATTCTGCCACTCTGCCACTTCCTCCAGGACAGAGTCGGTGACGGCCGAGATCAGGTCCGGCGACACGTCTATGCCGTAGAGCTCCTCCAGGTGGCCGCGGATCTCGCGCACCGTCATGCCGCGCGCATACATGGAGATGATCTTCTCGTCGAAGTCTGGGAAGCGGCGCTGATATTTCGCGATCAGCTTCGGATCGAAGGTTCCGGCACGGTCGCGCGGGATCGTCAACGTCATCTTCGATGTGCCCGTCAGCACCGATTTCCGCGAATGGCCATTGCGGCGATTGGCGTTGCCGTCGGCCTGCTCCTCATCGAGGTGCTCGTCCAGTTCGGCGTTCAGAATCCGCTCCGAAAGCGCCTTCTTCAGATCGTCGAGCAGCCCGTCTCTGGCGAAAACCTCATTCGGATCGCGACCCGCAAGCAGTTGGTCCAGAGTTCCTTCTCAATAGCCATGTGATGATTCTCTCCTTTCCATCATCATGGCCTCGCGCACAGAATTCCTGACAGTCCCGCCACACAATGGGTGTAACGACCGAGATAGGCGAGCACCTGGTCCGGGCCGCCGAACGGTGGCTTCGCATAAACGACCCATTCGACGCGGCGAGCACGCGCGAGATGGCGGGTGAACGCCTCGTCGTCGGCCAGGCCATCACATCATCCCCATGTCCCATTGCGTCGTGCACGGCGGGGGTCTCTCGCCCGACAGGTCAGGGTGGGTCGCTTGCCGGCCGGGCTTCTTTCTGCCCGTGCGCGTGCTGCCACGCCTGTTTCGGCGGCTGTTTCTGACGGCCCTTGCCGACGCCTTCGCTCACGGTAAACTCCGCTTCTCCAACAACCCACCCATCTCAACGATGGCGGCCTTCACCCCAGTCCGTCAGTGTAGAGTGTAGAGTTCCTTGGGAGTCGTTAGGGCTGCAACGCTCGCCAGAGCAAATTGCAGATTCTGAGCAGGGTCCGTCGGGAGCAGACGCAATTCCGCCTGGGCATCTTCCTTTGCTGATCATTTCGGCTGAGCACCGTCATATCCCAGACGCCGGGAGATAGTCCCCGCCGCTTTCATGACAACAGGCGCCAGCTGCCCTTCATTATGCTGAGTAAAATGAAAAACCGGCATTGTAACCGCAATTGCGGCCGCAACTCTCCCCCTGCCATCGTGGATGACAGCCGCAATGGAAACGATCTCAGGAATGAACTCGCCCACATTCAGCGCGTATCCTCGCTCGCGAGTGCAGCGCAGCTCACGTTCGAGCGCGCTCGCCTCAGTAATCGTCCGATCCGTATACTTTTCAAGGCCGAGCGCCAAAACCTCTTTCAGGATTGAGCCCGGCATCTGCGATAGCATGGCTTTTCCACTCGCCGTGCAGTGCGCTGGGTTGCGGCGCCCTGGCGCCGCGATGTGCTTGATCGACCCGGGGCCAAGCACATGCTCGACGTTGATAGCCTCAGTCTTGTTCCAAAGACTGAGCGAGGCCGTTTCTCTCGTGCTCTCGGCAAGTTCCTCGAGATAGGGTCGCGCCACACGGACCACATCACGTTCGGCAAGAAGTCTGCTCGCCAGCGCGATAAGCTCAACTCCTAGCACAAAGCGTCCTGTCTCTTCGTCGCGCTCGACGAATCTGTTATGTTCCAGGGTCGCCAGCGTCCTCGAAACCGAGCTTACATGCTTTCCTAGCCGGCGCGCGATCTCATTTACGCCGATCGGTCTTTCACTCGCGCCGATAACCTTCAGCAGATTCAATGCGCGTTGCACGGTCGTAACGTCACCAGGGGCTCGGTCCCGACCGCTTGGGGAATCTTTGCCAGAACTCATCGATGATACCTCAGCTTCACTTGACAGGCGTTCATGCACCTGTCACATTATGCAACACAGTTGCGATAACTGCAACACTTCGAAGAAATCAATTGGTGTCCAGACGTGAACCGCTTCGGTCACAACAAGTTTGCGAATGGGGGGCCCGCGAACCCGCTTTGTCCCGAGCTTGACATGCGAATCCAGTTTCGGGGACGCTCGTCTGGCTGAAAGCACAGATCATGGCCCAAAGCAGGGTGTCCCCCTTTTCGTGTGACTGCAGCTGCAGATCGCATCGCGTTTCAGCCTTCAACCAGTGAAACGCCTTTGTGACAAGGTATGGCGCGAAAATACTGAGCCGAGCTCCGCACACGCTCCACCGTGATTAATCAAAAGGATCGTTATCGTGCATCATATCGGAGGATAGATAATGGATATGAAGAACGAGGCAACGGAATGGCGCCGCCATCTCCACCGACACTCGGAACTCAACCACACTGTACAACACGGTGAATTTCGAGCGCGACCGTGATTGTTATGCGAAATCTAACTTGATAGGGTTTTTTCATGAGTTCGCGAGCCAGCGGTGTGTTGGGAATACTTGAGCTGGACGACGGTCTTCCGCCGTCTCGGACGGCGCTTGTTGCGCGAGAAGGGTCACTCCTAAATCCAGGGACATTTAACCGACCATTGATTACTGAAGTCGTCAAAGGAGCATTTGCGGATATTGTCATTCGCGGTGATGCATCCCTCGACGTGGCGTGCGTGGAAGCAGCCCGGCGCTTAGTGAAACGAGGTGCCAGCGTAATCTCCGCTGATTGTGGTTTCTTCATCCGCCATCAGGCAACGCTCTCTGCGGCCGTTGATGTGCCTGTCGTAACCTCAAGCCTGCTGCTTATTCCGGCTCTTCTGCGCCAGTTGGCACCCCAACAGATCTTGGCTGTAGTATCGGCTGACTCTCGGTACTGCACAGTTGACTTGTTCGGAATCGAAAACCCTACGGATTGGGCGCGAGTGGTCGTCGGCGGGATCGAGGAAGGCCAGTACCTTCAAAATGCGCTGACACGGCCATTTGTCCAAACAGACATCGAGCAAATCGAGCAAGAGGTCGGCGCCTGTATCGAGCAACTCCGAACTCGGCATCCTAGCATAGCGATGTTGCTACTCGAATGCACAGGGTTTCCTTGTGTCGCGGCCGCCGTCCGCCGCAGAACCCGGCTGCCTGTCTACGACATTACAGACCTATGTCGGCTGACGCTGGCGACCCATTTTACATAATTCATGCTCTCCCCGTCACCATGCGTGTTTCAGAAATCGCGGACGCCCATTCCGGCACGGGCCAAGTGGCTCATGATCAGATCGAAAGATCGAAATACTGTGTGGGACCTTCGATCAGCCTGCTCAGGGTTGCCCAGCTCCTCGACCCGGAAGCCGAGCCGATTAATCCTAACGTCGAGATGCAGAGCGGCTCCGCCAATCCAGGCTCGCAGAACTTCCAAAGCCGAACCTGAAGCTCCGAAGTGGGTACCGGCTTGAGCTTGAACCTCTTGTAGCCGGCTCAGTGCCAGGAAGAAGTCCGTTCAGAACGTATACTCAACAGAGTGGCGGAGCTGAGTTCCTTCCTGGGGATGGGCCATGAAGAAAGTTGCGCAACCATGCGAGGTCAAGTGACGAGTAACCGCATCGAGCCCAGTTCCATCCATAGGCGTCTGCCTTGACCACAGCCGCAACACTAGCTCCAGGGCAAAGAGTTCGACTCATTGAAGTTCCGGGCAAGATTGCCGAGCTCGATCGCTATCTTGAACGAATAGCAATGGAGCATTGGTCTTCTCCACTAATAGCGACTTCCGTGAGGCAAAAATGGTAACTAGGATGCCACTGTTGGTGGCAGTCCATAGCGGATGCGGCTTGTCTCGACCTTACGAGTCTCTTCTCGGTGCCGTTGATACATCTCATTGGAGGCAGCTAGCCGAATGATGTGGCAGAGGTCGAAGCCGGCTTTTGCGAGCATTTTGGGAAAGATACTTCCTGCCGTCAGCCCCGGGACCACATTCACTTCAAAGAAGTAAACACCTTGCTGCTCTTCAACGATGAAATCGAGGCGCCCGAATGTGTGGAGCTTGAACTCCCTAGCAATCCGCGTGGAAATCGAGGCAATACGAGTTTGAAGGGTGTTCTCTACGTCGTGGAATTCAACAGAGTAGCTGCCCTTCTGCGTCTTCTGATCATACCCGAGGAAGCCCGAGGGATTGTTGATCCGCGCGACCGGAAGCGCCGTAATCTCACAGCGGTCGATTAAGACGCCGCAGGTGTATTCTGTTCCAACAATTCGCTGCTGGACCAGAAATGAGGGGTCATACGGAGCGATCCGTTCGGAATAGGAACGGAGGCCGTCCTCCGAGAGCTCGTCTGTGCACTCGGTTAGGAAGGATCCTCCGAGCGTGTTCGGTTTGAGGACACACGGGCCAGCAAGATGCAGCAGGGCCTCTTCGATGCCGGCTTCGAGATTGCCTTGGGAGACGTGGACCATCGGAATGGGAGTCAACTCAGGGCAAAGTCGATTGGCAACTACGCCTTGCAGATATTTATCTGCTGAGAGCATGGCCGCAGTCTTGTCACCAAAGCTACCTGGAATGTCGTGGAATTGGGCAAGAGCCTGCATTTGGCCATCCTCTCCGTCTTGGCCTTGAAGAAGTGAAAAGACGAAAAGGCCATCGCTCTTGAGTAAGTGAGCGAGAGACGCAAGCGGATGCGTCTCGGCGCGAGCTGCGAACTCGTCGTGCTTGGGAAGGCAACCCCCTTCCAGCACGAGCCTGAGTAGGTCGCCAAATCGGGAGATGTAGTAGATGGAAGCCGGTGAAATATCGGCGTTGGGAGCATTGTTGAGGACGTCAGCGACGTAATTATACATCGCAATCGACCAGTCGTGCTCAACGGACCGGCCGCCATAGATGAACGCCAATTGCATCATAGATTGCCCTTCGGAATGAGTTGCAGGTCAGCTTTATGGTTAGGCGCGGAAGCGAAGAGCCTCTGGACTAAATAGGACTGGTTCTGCGGTATTCCTCAGGGCCAGTCCGACGGCGTGAGCCATCAGCGATTGGCCCGACTCGGGACGTTCCAGGCGTTGCCCCTAGGAGGACCCTCGCGAACGGCGAACGTGATCGTTCCATCATCCCTGACCTCAGCATCGTAGAACATGCGTTCGCGGATAGAATTGTCTCGGTTGAAGGTCAGCACTCGCGGTTTCATCTCTGCGATCTGATGCTTCTCAACATATACGGAGGAGCAAATGATTAACTCGTCTCCGACTTGGCAGGTGCGAGCAGCGGCCCCGTTCAGCACACAGCAACGAGAACCCCTCTCACCGTAAATGACATATGTGCTGATTCGCGCGCCCGAAGCCTTGTTCCAGATTTCAACGAATTCTAGCGGAAAAATACCTGCCTCGTCGCAGTGATCTGGATCCAGAGTTATTGAGCCGTGGTAGTTCAGATCCGCGTCAGTGGCGGTGATGCCATGAAGCTTTGCGGCAATGACTTTTCTCATCTACGGTCACCCTCATTTTTGATTATGCGGCCTCAGTCTCTGGGTTTTGATCGATGCGCTGCGATGCTCGAAGAGCGGCGGAAGGGATCGGTAAGTCACCCCGGTCACCGAGCCGTGGTCAGTGCGGAAAGCCGTCGCGGCTCTGGCCACGGGAGTACGTACCGAGGAGCAGACGGCAGAAGGACCAGCCGCAAATAGTTCTCTCGAAGACCGGCTAGGGCCTGAGTTGCACCGGTGCTGTTGCGATGGGTCTAGCGCATTGACGCCCGCTGAACCTGTTTTCCGGCCCAACGCAACTGGTCCCGACGGAGATCGCGGCCCTCGTATCGCCAGCGGCAGGATACAGTCAAGCGCAGGTTGGGTCCGCATGAGGCGTGCCCCCTCCCATTCAACGGGCATTTGACGTAGAGCCGACATGTAGCTCTCCTTTCGTCGTTCCGTTCATCGCAGTGACGCGCGACATGGATGCCGGTCGGCCGTTTCCGCCGGCTCGTAACGAAGGTCGCAAGCATCGCGCCAATTTGGCTTATCGAGCGAAGAAAGACTTTTGTGATTGGATTTCAGCTATTTAGTTGCAGGCAGAAAGGGATTGGCTCGACAGGCCGGTGTCGCGAACTCTACAAACCTGACAGAAGGCATGGCTCTATACGTTGACGTCATACAGCGGAAGGAAGTTAGGGATGTCAGCCTGTCGGTCGAATTGAGAGACTGCCTCTCCCACATCAGATTTTTTGTTCCCTTGACACAGCAGTGAGTCTGTGCCCCCCCCAGGCATCACCGGCTACAAACCGCTGCGGCGTGATCGGCGATCGCGGCTTGAGGAACTTAAGACCGGCGACGGCCGCGCGCTGCGACGCCGCCTAGATTCCCCCTCGCGTCGAAGGTGGTCCTCCCCATCGGGGCGCGGTACCCTGAGCATCGCGCA
This sequence comes from Mesorhizobium sp. M0244, assembly GCF_040321795.1. Classification (NCBI taxonomy): domain Bacteria; kingdom Pseudomonadati; phylum Pseudomonadota; class Alphaproteobacteria; order Hyphomicrobiales; family Phyllobacteriaceae; genus Mesorhizobium; species Mesorhizobium sp. M0244. Next base: position 19,346 of record NZ_JAMYSE010000106.1, read on the forward strand.
CACGCGCGGCCTCACCCCGCTTATAGGCGAGCAACGCGCGCACCAGCGCCTCGCCATCGATCTTATCGCCTTGGCACGACGACGTCGATCTGCACGGCCTCGCGATCATGTTATAAACATATCATTAGGTAAACAATATTATTTACCTATCATTCGCGGGGTATACTCGCTAGATAATGCGAAACAACCCCACCATAACAGCCACGTCAAATGAGGATATCTAATGGAACCCATTCAGCGCTTTGCGTCCGAAGCTTCAGCAAAGCCGCGGGCACGCGACCTGGGAATGGCGTTTTCCGGAAACACTGGCGTCTTCAATGCCATTACCGATGTTGCCGGCGTCGAGGTAGGCTATTCGACCGTGATCAGCGACTCGTCAACCTCTGGCAAAGGACCGGCACGCACTGGAGTCACTACAATACTTCCACGAGGTCGCTCAGGCTCTTCAAAGGCTCCCGTTTGGGCCGGCTTTCATTCGCTGAATGGAAATGGTGAAATGACCGGTACGCACTGGATTAAGGAGGCTGGTTATTTCACGGGACCTATCGGCATCACTAACACCCACAGCCTTGGAACAGTCCATCAGTCGATCCTGCAATGGATGATCGAGAAGCCCGAGGCCGGTGAGGGAGCCTATAAGTTCATGTTGCCCGTGGTGGGCGAAACATGCGATGCCTACCTCAACGACATGGACGCCTTCCATGTTACATCCGCTCATGTAATGGAGGCTCTCGACCGCGCTTCCAGCGGCCCCTTGGCCGAGGGGAACGTTGGCGGCGGAACTGGGATGATCTGCTTCGAGTTCAAAGGAGGCACGGGAACGTCGTCCCGCGTGATAGAAATGCTCGGTGCGAGTTATACCGTCGGGTGCCTTGTACAAGCGAACTTTGGCGTTCGTCCGCTGTTGAAAATTCTCGGCGTACCCGTTGGTGAACACCTCACCTCGAATCGACTCTGGGCCGGCGAGCATGGTTCGATTATCGCCGTAGTGGCCACCGATGCACCCCTCATGCCCACCCAGTTGGAACGACTCGCGCGACGTGCCGGACTCGGCATCGGCCGCACCGGAACAGCGTCTGGAGACGGATCCGGCGATCTGTGCCTTGCCTTTTCAACGGCAAATCAAACCATGAGTGAGTCGACGGTCGCGCCTGCAATCGGCAATCTCGCTTTCCTGCCGAACAACAGGCTCGACACACTGTTTGAGGCGACGGCGCAATCCGTGGAGGAGGCAATCATCAATGCGATGGTGGCGGCTGAGCCCATGGTGGGGCGCGAGGACAGGCTTGTTGCAGCTATCGAGCACGATGCCGTAAAGGAGGTTATGCGTAACTATGGACGACTGAACGCATGATACGAACGGAAGCGCCCCAGCCAGCGCCGAGCACCTTCCCCTTCGTCGAGAAGATCAAGGAGCGGCAAGCAACATTCTCGCGGGCGGAAAGCGCCATCGCGGCATATCTCGTCTCGCATCTCCGAGAGATTCCGTTCGAGACCGCAGCCTCGATCTCGAGCAAGCTCAAGGTCAGCCCGATGACTGTGGGGCGCTTCCTGCGTTCACTCGGCTATGAGAATCTCGCCGTTCTTAAGGAGGAATTGGGCAGCACCATTCATCAGATCGCTTGGCTAGTGGGAGAGAGATATGAGCGCATCACTTCGGCAGAGCGTTCGAAAAGTGCGAATGACAGTGCGGCTCACGATCTTTCTGGAAGTCTTGATTTGGAATTGAAGGCTATCATCAGCACCTACGAGTTGGCGCGCACTGCACGCTTCAGCCAGGTTGCAGAGATGATCGGCAAGGCTGATCGCGTCTATGTTGCTGGCTTTCAGAGCGTAAGAGGCCTAGCTATGGATTTTGCCCAGCGTCTCGAATATGCTCGCCCGCGTGTCCGCTTCATGGATGGCGGCAGCGGTACCTACGGCGAACTGTTCGCGGACGACGCCGGAAAGCCGGTTCTCATCGTCGTGGATGTCCGTCGCTATGCGAAGCAGGCCATGCTCTTGGCCCGGCAGGCCTCACAAGCCAACGTCGATCTTGTTATAGTCACGGATTCCGTTTGCTACTGGGCGCAAGAACGTACCAACAATGTTTTTCCAGTTGACACGGACGTCGATATGTTCTGGGAGAGTAATGCGCCGGTGACGACCTTTCTCGGCCTTCTCGTGGACGAAGTAATCCGCCGTTTGGGACCTTTTGTCAAGAAACGCGGTGAGCGGCTTCAAAAGCTGCAGGACAACTTTGGAAGTTTTGCGAATTGACCGTTACAACGTGGTGTCATTCAAGTTCACCACCTCGTATGCTTCCGACCCGACTGAGTCGGAAGCAGAGATATAAAGGCGTCTAACAAGGTCTTTCCGATCCCGCCATGAACGCCATGAAACTCGCACCCAAAGTCATCCGACGGGCCCGGTACCATTTCATTCGGTGCAACGGCATGAGAAGTTCGACCTTTCGAACCTGAACATTTCACAGTTTGATAATGCCGATGCCGGCGCGGGTTATTGGCGGTGCGCTGGCATCGCAGTCCGAGAAAGTCAATAATTTACCAGGATGTCGCGTGACATGTTGCTCAACGACTTGACA
>NZ_JAMYSE010000107.1:0-21492 GCF_040321795.1 Mesorhizobium sp. M0244
ATCGCCGCCGTCAGCGACGTCTTGCCATGGTCAACGTGACCAATCGTGCCAATGTTCACATGAGGCTTAGTGCGCTCGAATTTACCTTTTGCCATAGTCTCTTTCCTTGGATGGCCTGGACCTTCAGTTCAGTCGAATGCGGGGCGATTACCGACTAAGGCCGAAAAACACAAGTGCCTTGTGGCTGAGCGCGGCTTACTCGATTCGAACCCATGATCCGATTTCGGGGATGTGGCGGGGATATGGGAATGGCAGGACGGAAATGTAAGACGGGCACGACCCAAGGCCAGTCGCACCACAAATCTTTAATGACACTCTCTTAATGACACTGGGGCAAAATGGCGCCTGGGCACTTGCGGGTAAATGAGCGTCATGCGGACTGCCACCATCACGACAGGACAAAACCTGCACCGTCTGATCTATCTGGCCATATGCGGCTTGATCTGCACTTACATCTGCGTGCTTGGCATTTCGATATTGATCGGCAACTGGCTGTTCGACGAAAACGGGCAGCCCCTGGCGACCGACTTCATCGCATTCTGGGGGGCTGGCAAGCTTGTCCTGCAAGGCCATGCCGCCGATGCCTATAATTGGGACCTGCACAAAAGCATCTCGACCGCCGAAAGCGGTGCTACCTTCGACGGCTATTTTTCATGGCAGTATCCTCCGACTTTCCTGATCGTGACCGCCGCATTGGCGTTGCTATCCTATCCCACTGCATTGGTTTCATGGATGTCGATCGGGATAACGCTCTACACCGCCGCCATACGGCTGATCGGGGGCACGCGCGTTGCGATTCTGGCAGCCATGGCCTGGCCCCCCGTGCTTTGGAATACCGCGGTCGGCCAAAACGGCTTCATCACCGCTGCCTTGCTTGGCGCAGCCATCGCCTCGATCGAAAAACGCCCCGCGCTCGCCGGCCTCTGCTTCGGCCTGCTCACCTACAAGCCGCAATTCGGTCTGATGATCCCACTTGCCCTTATCGCTGGAGGCTTTTGGCGAGTCATCGGTTGGGCCGCTGTTTCCACCACCGTCATGATCGTGCTTTCCATCGCCCTCTTCGGCACCGAGATTTGGTCCGATTTCCTCGACACCGCCGCCAAGGTCAACAGCACCATTCTCGTCGATGGCAGGGCTGACTTTTCCAAGCTTCAAAGCCTCTACGGTTTTGTCCGTGCGCTTGGGTGGAGTTGGACGCTCGCATGGACCGCGCAGGGCTTGCTCATCGCAGTTCTGAGCGCCGGCATCATTTGGATATGGCGTCAAAAGGCGGCGTTCGACGTCAAGGCAGCAGCGCTCGCGACGGCGACGATTCTCGCTTCGCCCTACGCCTTCATCTATGATTTCGTGGCGCTCGCCATCCCGCTGGCGTTTCTGGGAAAATCAGGATTTTCGGCGAAAGAAAGCGCTGTCGTGATCGCTGCCGGCATTCTGCTCGTCTCGGGCCCCTCGGAACACCTGGCCACCGCCTTTCTCTCGGCGCTGCTTGTGTTGGGCCTGGTGGTCGGCCGCGCATGGCAGGCTTTTCCTCGCCCGACACCCTTGGCTTCGCAGCTGGAGCGCTCAGCGTGAATTGAAGTCATAAATCCGTTCGCTTGCCGTTGGAAATCCGTTCGCTTGCCGCTGGCCCATTGCCGCTGTGGGGCCGGTCTGATTTCGTGGGCCGATGCATTTCATCCCGACTGCCATCCGAGGCCCGCTGTTCATGGTCGTTTCGACCGGGTCCTACATCGTGAACGACACGATGATGAAACTCGCAACCGCGGGACTGCCGCCCTACGAGGTGCTGTTCCTGCGCGGGGCTGCCGCAACATTGTGGGGCATTCCGCTGCTGTTCATGCTGGGCTATGGCAAGCAGATCCCCCTGATCCTCGACGCGAAGGTGTTGCGCAGGAACCTGCTCGAACTGGGTGCTATCCTTTGCTACGTGGTGGCGCTTGCCAACATGCAGATCGCCGATTCGACCGCGCTCGGGCAGATCACGCCCTTGCTGATGCTGGTCGGCTCCTCGATCCTGTTTGGCGAACGGATCGGCGGGCTGCGTTTGGCGCTGATCGGCCTCGGTTTCATCGGCGCGGTGATGGTAGCACAACCGACGATGCAAGGGATTTCGGTCTACGCCCTGCTGGCGCTAGGCAACGCCGCTCTGTCCGCCGCGCGCGATCTGGCGGGACGCAAGGTCGCCGCCGACGTGCCGGGGATGGTCGTCGCCATTTCCGCGGTGGTTGTGGTGCTGACCGGCGCCGGCGTTGCGCATTTGGTTTCCGAGCATTGGGTGGTGCCTGAAACCCGTCACCTGCTGCTGATGGCGGGGGCCGGACTGTTCCTGATCTTCGGCCACTTTTTCATCTTCATGGCCTATCGCGTCGGGCCGATCAGCGTGGTGGCGCCGTTCTACTATTGCTTCACCGTCTGGGCGGTGATTTCAGGGCTGGTTGTATTCAGGCAGCTCCCGAATGCGCTGGCCATCTGTGGCATCCTGCTGGTGGTGGCCAGCGGGTTGACCATCGTCTCGCTCGACGAGCGCAAGCGCCGGTTGACCGTCATCGCCTAGAGCGGAAAACGGCGCAGGGACAATCGGAGAAGCGCATGGCAAGCCCGGACAACGAAAACAACCAAAATGCAACCAACCGCACGCTCGCCGGAAAATGCTTGTGCGGCGCCGTTCAGTATGCGGTGGCGGACGCGTTCATCTATGCCGCGAACTGCCACTGCTCGAACTGCCGGCGCACCACCGGTTCGGCGTTCAAGCCGTTCGCCGGCATCGAGCGCGACAGGCTGAGCCTGACCAGGGGCGAGGACAATCTCACGAGCTTCGGCGACGAAACCGGCCATGACGCGCATTGCAGGACCTGCGGCTCGTTGCTCTATTCGGTGGTCCGCGACGGTGCCTTCGTGCATGTCGCCATGGGAACCCTCGTCGATGAGCCGACTATCCGCCCGACGCAGCACATCTTTGTCGGCTCGAAGGCGAAGTGGTTCACCATCACCGACGATCTGCCGCAATATCAAGATCAAGAACACGTGGTCGCCGGAGATGCCAGCGAATAGCTGACCGTTAGAAACGCTCAACCAAATTATCGTTTCGTTTTCGCGTCCGCCGCCAAAGAACCTATACTGTGCTCCATCACTGAACTGTGTCGCGGGGATTTCTGTGGCATTGCCGCCCGACTGGTTGCCCAATGTTGCGATGAGGCGCGTCATTTGCCATTGGACGGCGGGCTCGCATTCGGCCGGTGATACCGACAAGGATGCGTATCACATTCTCGTCGAGGGGAATGGCCATCTGGTCAGGGGTCGGCCTTCGATCGGGCTCAATTCGGGTCGGGTAAAACCGGGATATGCCGCTCACACGCTCAACTGCAACCGCGGCTCGATCGGGGTTTCGCTCTGCTGCATGGCCGGGGCGGAGGAAAGGCCGTTCGATGCCGGCCGCTATCCGATGACGAGGACGCAGTGGGACGCGATGACTGCGGTCGTCGCCGAACTCTGCAAATATTACCGCATCAAGGTCACGCCCAAAACGGTGCTCTCGCATGCCGAGGTCGAAAGCAAACTGCGCATCGAGCAACGTGGAAAATGGGATTTCACCCGGCTGCCCTTCGATCCGGCGATCAGCGGCGCAAGCGCCTGCGGCGACCGGCTGCGCCAGGACGTGACGGCGGCAATGGGCTCGATGCCAAATCTGCCAGTGAGGATTGGACGCGATGCCATATGGCAGCGTTTGCTTGAGGAATTGTGGCCGATCATGGTGAGGGGGCTGGAAGCCGGCCTCAACACGCTGGTCCGCGAAATCCTCAAGAGGATCAGATAGGCGGTCGGCATTCGGGTGAATGCCGACGTAACTGCCGATCTGTCGGTTTCTAAAGAGTCCGGTTGCCGGTGAACTGGTGATAGGCCCACAGAACGATCACCGATCCCAGCACAGCGACAAGCAGGCTATAGATGTTGAGGCCGGTAACACCTGACGCGCCAAACGCACTGAAGATCAGTCCGCCGACAATGGCGCCGACGATTCCGAGCACGATATCGAGCACCAGGCCCTGACCAGTTTTATTGACGATCTTGCTGCCTATGAAGCCGGCTATGACGCCGAGAATAATCCAGCTTAATATTGACATTTTTCCTCTCCGTTCCCCGCGCCCCGATTACTTCCACATCATTAAGCAAAGCTCAAGCCAACTTGAAATTCATGATTACGGAAAGCTCAAACCGGCTTGAAATTCGCCATGGATGCGTCATTGTCGAGGACGGACGGGCAATTTGACATGGAGATCCACAATGGGACTGTTTGACAATGCCGTTCCCGGCGGCAACGTTACCAAGCCGCTGATGATCGCGCTCGGCGCGCTTCTTGTCGGAAAATTGCTGAGCGGCAGAAGCGCCGACCAGCCTGAGCAGGCACAAATCCCTGCGCCTGTCCCGCCCGATACAACCGCATCCGCCGATGGCGGCCTGCTCGGCGGACTGGGCGGCCTGCTCGACAGATTGAAAGATGCAGGCCACAGCAACGTCGCCAATTCGTGGGTCGGCACCGGGCAGAACCAGCCGATCAACCCCGGCGATCTGGGCAATGCGATCGGGCCGCAGGTCATCCAGGAGATCGCGCAAAGGACCGGCCTCGATCAGCAGGAGCTGCTCAAGCAATTGTCGGCGGCTTTGCCCGGCATCGTCGACAGGCTGACGCCGAACGGGCAAGTGCCGCCGCAGCACCAGGTCGCGTCGCTGTTCAACAGCTAAGGCAGTCGGAGCGCTGCACGTTCTCGGAACGCACGGCGCTCCACTTGATCTCTTGGAATCATTTGATCTCTTGGAAATCTGGAGCGGGTAGCGGGAATCGAACCCGCATATTCAGCTTGGAAGGCTGCTGCTCTACCACTGAGCTATACCCGCGCCTTTCAGTTAAGCATCGGATCCGCTCCGACGCTCGCTCTGCGTTTCAGGGCTTCCGGGCCGGCAGTGGTGGAGAGGGTTGGATTTGAACCAACGTAGGCATAGCCAACGGATTTACAGTCCGTCCCCTTTAACCACTCGGGCACCTCTCCAGTCTGCCGCCGGAGCCATGCAACGAGGCATCGACGCGTTGCGGCTGCCTGAGCAGCCCTTCCGCGAAGCGCCTTATGGCGGCAGCGCCCAAAACTGTCAACCGCAACATCCCGGCAAAAAGCGCTGAATTTCACACCTCGCCTGACAAGCAGCTTGTACGGCTGTATCCATGGCCGGACGACACGGCTATAGAACCGGCCATGAGCAACGACAACAAACCGAAGACCCCGAAAGACACCCACTACGCCAAGCTGCGCCGTGCGCATCGCGACGAGAAGAGCGGCGGCGCGCCGGCGTTCAGGCCACGCCAGCCGCTGCCGCCCGGCGAGACCGCCGCGGATGGGCTGGTGCGGCTCTACGGGCTGCACACGGTGCGGGCGGCGCTCGACAATCCGCGCCGCAAGATCAAAAAAATGCTGGTGACGCGCAACGCTGCCGAGCGCCTGGCAATCGCCGATCTTGCCGCTTTGCCCTTCAAGGCGGAGCTGGTCGAGCCGAAGGACATCGACAAGGTCACCGGCTCGGATGCCGTGCATCAGGGCGTGCTGATCGAGGCCGAGCCGCTGAAACCCAAGCGGCTCGATGCGCTCGGCGACACCAGGCTGGTGCTGGTGCTCGATCAGATCACCGATCCGCACAATGTCGGCGCGATCCTGCGCTCGGCCGTGGCTTTCGGCGCCGGCGCGCTGATCACCACAGCGCGCCACAGCCCGCATGAGTCCGGTGTGCTGGCGAAATCGGCCTCCGGCGCGCTGGAGCATATCGATCAGATCGAGGTGAAGAACCTCGCCGATGCGCTCGGCCAGCTGCACGAGGCCGGCTTTCAGACCATCGGGCTGGATTCGGATGGACCGGCGGAACTCGAAAACAGCTTTGCCGGCGACAAGATCGCTCTGGTACTCGGCGCCGAGGGCAAGGGCCTGCGCCAGAAGACGCGCGAGACGGTGACGACACTCGCCCGGCTCGACATGCCCGGCGCCATCCGCTCGCTCAACGTGTCGAACGCCGCGGCGGTGGCGCTTTATGCGGCGAGGAAATTTCTTTCGGCGGATTGATCGAGCGATCGGTATGTTCAAAGCGTTCTCAAACCAGGGAGAATGGCTCGCGCTTCTCGCGAGTACAATCGGCACATTAAGAACACTCACTCCATCGGAGTTCTACGACGAGGCGAACGACCGCTACCACGCCGTTAGAGATGACATATTGCAGCTTGTCTACGGCCTTGAGAATCCAGCCGATTTTGGAAAATTTCTCGACGTCAACGCCGGCCCGGAGAGTTGGTTGCCGGAGAACGCCGAAGCCCTGACCTCCATGGACGTCACAGAGATCCATTATCGGGTCGCCAGCAACTTGGCCGATGAAAGGTGGGTTGACGGAGCTCTTGGCAAAGCGTTCGAGAACGGCACGCTTGTCCCAGCCCTTGAGCAGATAGCTGCCAATATCGGTAAGTTCAAATTGACTGGCAGCAGCCAGCAAACTCTCTAACCAATCTGGAAGTTCGCCATTCTTTCCAAAGCCCTGACGAGCGCCGAGTGATCTTCCTTAGCGCCGCCGTTGGCGGCACAGGAGTTGAACAATTGTTGCGTGTTTGAGGTATTCGGCAACGATACCCCAAGTGCCTTCGCGCCTTCCAGCGCCAAGTTGAGATCCTTCTGGTGGAGTTCGATGCGGAAGCCGGGCGCGAAGCTGCGCTTGATCATGCGCTCGCCATGCACTTCCAGAATGCGCGAGGCGGCCAGCCCGCCCATCAGCGCCTGCCTGACCTTGGCCGGATCGGCGCCGGCTTTCGAAGCGAAAACAAGCGCTTCGGCGACGGCCTCGATGGTCAGCGCGACGACAATCTGGTTGGCGACCTTGGTGGTTTGGCCGACGCCGTTCGGTCCGACCAGCGTGATGTTCTTGCCCAGCTTCCCGAAGATAGGCCTGGCGCGTTCGAAGGGCCTTTCCTCGCCGCCGACCATGATGGTCAGCGATGCCGCCTTGGCGCCGACCTCGCCGCCCGACACCGGCGCGTCGAGATAGTCGCAGCCGAGATCGTTGATCTTTTTGGCGAAAAGCTTGGTCTCGATCGGCGAGATCGAGCTCATGTCGATGACCAGTCTGCCTTTTGTCAGCCCTGACGCGACGCCATTCTCGCCGAACAGCACATCGGCGACCTGCGGCGTGTCGGGCACCATGGTGATGACGATGTCGGCGGCACGGGCGACGGCGCTGTGGCCGGTGACGGTCTTCAGGCCTTTGGCGACGAGATCGGCCGGCGGCTTCGAGCGATGGTCGCTGGCGACGACTTGATAGCCGGCATCGAGCAGATGCCCCGCCATCGGCGCGCCCATGATGCCCAACCCGATGAAGCCGATGGTTTCCATTGTTGTTCTCCCGAATGATTGTCTGAGGTGCCCCCTCATCCGGCCGCTGCGCGGCCACCTTCTCCCCAAGGGGAGAAGAGGTCGCGAACGCCGGTGCCAGCCTCTTCTCCCCCGCGGGGAGAAGGTGGCCGCGCAGCGGCCGGATGAGGGGGCCTGTCTTGCCCGCTACGCCGCCGCACTTCCCTGCCCGGCCAACTCCCGCAACCAACCCAGCCCGGCCTCCGTGCCGGCCTTCGGCTTATATTCCGCCCCGACCCAGCCGGAATAGCCGATCCTGTCGATGTGGTCGTACAGGAAGGGAAAATTGATCTCGCCCGTCCCCGGCTCATGACGGCCGGGATTGTCCGCAAGCTGGATATGGGCGATGCGGTTGAGGTTTGCCTCTATGGTACGGGCGAGATCCCCCTCCATGATCTGCATGTGATAGATGTCGTATTGCAGGAACAGGTTCTTCGAGCCGACGCGGTCGATCAGCGCCAGGGCCTGGTGCGAATAATTCAGGAAGAAGCCCGGAATATCATGGGTGTTGATCGGTTCGATCAGCAACCTGATGCCGGCCTGCTCCAGCTTTTCCGCCGCGAAAGCCAGGTTCTCGGCGAAGACGTCTTCCAGCAAGCTCCGTTCGATGCCTCGCGGCGCAATGCCGGCCAGGCAGTTGACCTGGTCGCAGCCCAGCGCATGGGCATAGGTGATCGCTTTGGCAACACCTTGCCGGAACTCCGGGATTCGGTCCGGCAGGATCGCGATGCCGCGCTCGCCCTTGGCCCAGTCGCCGGCAGGCAGGTTGAACAGCACCTGCGTCAGGCCGTTCTTCTTGAGTCTCGCCGCGACTACATCCGGCGCATGGTCATAGGGACCGATATATTCGACGCCCTTGAAGCCGGCGCGAGCGGCGGCATCGAAACGGTCGAGGAAATCGTGCTCGGGAAAGAGCATCGAAAGGTTGGCTGAAAACCGTGGCATGGCAGCTGTTCCTTATAAAATGATTTTAGTCGAGCATGACGATCGCGGTGGGGGCGTCTTCGTGATGTTCGGCAAGCTCTTCGAATTCGGTTATCTTGTCGATTTCCGTGCCCATCGAAATGTTGGTGACGCGCTCGAGAATGAATTCGAGCACCACCGGAACCTGGTGCTCTTTCATCAGGCGCTGCGCCTCCTTGAAGGCACCGGCGAATTCCTCCGGCCGGCGCACCCTGACCGCCTTGCAGCCCATCGCCTCGGCGACAGCGATGTGGTCGACACCGTAGCCAGCCTCGGGATCGCCCTGTCGATTGACGTTCTCGAAGGCGAGGCTGACCTCGAAGTCCATCGAAAAGCCGCGCTGCGCCTGGCGGATAAGGCCGAGATAGGCATTGTTCACCACGACATGGATGTAGGGCAATCTGTGCTGCGCGCCGGCCGCCAGTTCCTCGATCATGAACTGGAAATCATAGTCGCCGGAAAGTGCTACAATGTTGCGGTGTGGATCGGCGGCGCGAACGCCAAGTGCTGCCGGCAGCGTCCAGCCGAGCGGGCCGGCCTGGCCGCAATTGATCCAGTTGCGCGGCTTATAGACATGCAGGAATTGCGCACCGGCGATCTGCGACAGGCCGATCGTGGCGACATAGGTGGTGTCGCGGCCGAACGCCTTGTTCATCTCCTCATAGACGCGCTGCGGCTTCAGCGGCACCTGGTCGAAATGCGTCTTGCGCTTCATCGTCTTCTTGCGCTGGCGGCATTCGCCGGCCCAGCCGGACCAGTCGCGCAATTTCCCGGCCGTCTTCCATTCCGTGGCGACGTCGAGCAGCATTTTCAGCGCCGCACCGGCATCCGAGACGACACCGAGATCCGGCGCGAAGACACGGCCGATTTGAGTGGGTTCGATGTCGACGTGGATAAATTTCTTGCCCTTGGTGTAGACGTCGACCGAACCGGTGTGGCGGTTGGCCCAGCGGTTGCCGATGCCGAAAACGAAATCGGCTTCGAGCATCGTCGCATTGCCGTAGCGATGCGAGGTCTGCAGCCCGCACATGCCGGCCATCAGCCGGTGGTCGTCGGGGATCGCGCCCCAGCCCATCAGCGTCGGAATGACCGGCACACCGGTGACTTCGGCGAACTCTATCAGCAGGTCCGACGCGTCGGCATTGATGATGCCGCCGCCGGCGACGATGACAGGCTTTTCCGCCACGTCGAGCATCTTCAGCGCCTTCTCCGCCTGGCTGCGCGACATTGCCGGCTTGAACGGCACCAGCGGCTCATAGGCATCGACGGCGAACTCGATCTCGGCCAATTGCACGTCGACCGGCAGATCGATCAGCACCGGTCCCGGCCGCGACGAGCGCATCAGGTGGAAAGCTTTCTGCAGCGCCATCGGCACCAGATAGGGTTCCATGACGGTGACCGCCCATTTGGCGACGGGTGCCGCGATCGCCGCGATGTCGACGGCCTGGAAATCCTCCTTGTTGAGACGCGCCCGCGGTGCCTGGCCGGTGATGCAGAGGATCGGGATGGAATCGGCCGCGGCCGAATAGAGCCCGGTGATCATATCGGTGCCGGCCGGGCCCGACGTGCCGATGCAAAGGCCGATATTGCCCGATCTGGCGCGGGTAAAACCTTCGGCCATATGCGAGGCCGCCTCGACGTGACGAGCAAGAATGTGGCGGATCGTGCCCCTCGCCTTCAGCGCCGAATAGAACGGATTGATGGCAGCACCCGGCACGCCGAAGGCGCAGGAGATGCCTTCTTTTTCGAGAACGAGAACTGCTGCGTCGACCGCGCGCATCCTGGTCATGTCAGCCTCCACGAGATTGTTGATGACCGCAGAATGCCAGTGCGCCGACTATTTTTCAATTTTTTCAAAATATTTTTTCGTTTTTAAGAAACCCTTGCTGTTGGCTGATTTCATTGTGCTTTCTGTTTTCCATAGACTGGGCTGCGCAACCCGGTGAAAAACTTTTTCATTGCCTATTTGGCGAAATCGGCAAGAATGGCGCGATGGAAACGACTGAAAAACGCCAGCGCGGGCGGCCGCGCTCCTTCAATGGGCCGTCCGAGGCCGCTTCGGTGCAGTCGCTCGATCGGGCACTGCGCATCCTGGCCATCGTCGCCGACGGCAGCGGCCTGTCGCTGAGCGAGATCGCCGCCAGTTCCGGTGTACCGGCGTCCACCGCCTATCGCATGCTGACGACGCTGGAAAACCACGGCATGGTCGAGTTCGACGGTACCGACCAGCTGTGGTCGATCGGCGTCGAGACCTATCGCATGGGCGCGGCGTTCCTGCGCCGCCGCAAGCTGGTCGACCGCGCCCGCATCGTCATGCAGGAGCTGATGGAGAAGACCGGCGAGACCGCCAATCTCGGCGTCGCGGAGGACGATTGCGTCGTCTTCGTCAGCCAGGTCGAGACGCATCAGGCGATCCGCGCCTTCTTCCGGCCGGGCACGCGCAGCTCCTTCCACGCGTCGGGCATCGGCAAGGCGGTGCTGGCGCATCTCGAGCCGGAGCGCGTCGCCACCATCCTGCGCCGGGCCGGGCTGGAGCGCTTCACCGAAAACACGCTGTCTGATATCTCGGCGCTCGCCCGCGATCTGGTGACGATCAAGCTGCGCGGCTGGTCGGTAGACGACGAGGAGCGGCATCCGGGCATGCGCTGCGTCGCCGCGGCCATCTTCAACGAGTTCGGCGAGCCGATCGGCGGCGTTTCGGTATCCGGTCCGACGGTGCGGGTAACCCCGGAACGGTTGGCCGAGATCGGCCCGTTGGTGCGCGACGCGGCGGCGGAAGTGACGAGGATGATCGGCGGGCTGAAGGCGGGCTGATCACGCGGCTCCGGGCAGCGCGCTTTTTGTCGATATTTCGAAGAAATCGAGCAGGATCGCCAGCCCCACGCCACATCCCGTGAAAATGAGGCCGGTCATAAAGAAGCGGCTGGCACGCTCGTAGACGCGCCGCTGCAGGGACTTTGTGTCGAGCAGCATCGCCAGCGCCCGCATCTGCAGCCCGATGCCGATCAGGATCGGTAGCACGGCGAGCAGATGGTAGGTTTGCCATGGTATCGGGTTGGCGGCCCAATGCGTGATGAAGCCCAGCGAGAACGCCAGCAGGATGCCGACGGTGGTTATTGTGCCGTTACGGAAAACCGTCTCGATCGGCTCTTCGTTCGGATCATGCTCGCCCAAGTGCCCTCTCCCTGTTTCGGCATCGGGTGCAGATTAGGCTGTTGGGAAATCCCTGTACATCGGCAAGAGTGTTGGCGAAGGCCGAAGCGGCATCCGATCTCCCCGTGAGTGGGCGATGTCCGGCAGGACAGAGGGTGACGGAGCGCGGCCTCATTCCAGCTTGGGTTCCTCGCCCCACGAAAGTGGGAGAGGTGGCTCGGCGAAGCCGAGACGGAGAGGGGAACCGCGCTCTACGAAGCCCCTCTCCGGACGCTTCGCGGCCACCTCTCCCCCGCTTCGCGGTGAGCGAGGAACCCAAAAGTCCTAAGAGGTCGGAGGGACAGCCCCTCTGCCCTGCCACTCAGACAAAAGAAAAAGGGGCAGTGGGTGCCCCTTCTTTCGGTTGCCTGAAACGGTTCACCTCTTCTCAAGCTGGCAATAATGGCTCTCAAAGCCGGCAGCGATGGCGATAACCGTCATAGCCGACATAGGTGTCGGAGTAGGGTTCGTAGCTCTGGTAGCGATTGAAACAGCGCCGGACGTGCCATGAGCCGCCGTCTTCCTCGATGTAGACAGTGCGCGGCTGGGCGAGCGCGCTGCCGAGCAGGAAGCCGCCGACACCTGCGGCAATGCCGATGCCGAGATGCTTGTTGTAGTGCTTGTGATGGGCAGCCGAAGGCTGAACGGTGCCGGCCAGCATGGCGGCGGCGACAGTGGTGGCGACGAGGCCCGAAACGATGGTGCGCTTGAACATGATGATCTCCTTGCTGCGTTGTGAGAGGCGATCCATCCGCCTCTTGACCATCAGTCGTTGCGACAAGGAAAAAGGTTCGAAGGCCTTTTGGATTTTTCCCGAACGAGGAAATCGCTTGGTCGAAGCAAGGTGGCGGTCAGCCGTGCGACCACGGATGATCGAGCCGGTCGGCAGCTCGCCAGAACAATCGGCAGGCCTCAGCCCATGCCGGTGATGTGGCGCAGCCAGAAGGCGAGCGCGATGAAGCCGATGATGGTGGTGACGCCGGTCCAGTCGATATTGGCGCGCTTCAGATCCTTGACGAGCTTCACCAAGAGAACCCAGGCCACGACGACGAGCGGGAGAATGATGACAAACCTGATCATGCGACAGCCTCGCTGATGCGATTGCACCTTCGATCAATATAGGAAGCGAATTGGCCGTTTTCAGGACGCCTTGGCGGTAGAACCGGCGCGTTCGCCGGAACCGAAAAACGGAGTTTTGTCTTTACTGGCGCAGCAGATATGCTACCGGAGCGCCGTGCCCTTGTAGCTCAGCTGGTAGAGCAGCGGTTTTGTAAACCGAAGGTCGGCGGTTCGATTCCGTCCGGGGGCACCAGCGCTCAAAACACTTACCGGCGACTGACCAATGGGGTACCGTCCAGGTATGGACGCTTGGCCACGGCCTCAAAGCAATTCTGTAGTCCGCCTCGTTATCCAGGAGCCCACGGCCAAGGAAGATGTCGCCTCAAAGGAAGTGCCATGTCGATCCACGACGAATTGCAAAACTTTTGGGAAACCTACGCCGCCGCCTATCGCGTTGGCGACGCCACCGCTTGCGCGGCTATGTTTGCGCTTGATGGGGAATTGTACTCGCCCTATGCGCCTCCCGCCTGCGGCCGTGCCGCGATAGAGGCGCTTCATCGCATTTGGACTGAAGGTGCGGGCACCGACAAACGACTCACGGTCCTAAAGGCGGGCAGTTCAGGTGATCTAGCCTGGTGTCTGGCCGCTTATTCCGAAGGCCAAGCCACGGGAGACGGCACATCACTCGACGTTTTTGAGCGCCGGGCAGACGGAAAATGGTTGATCCGCATGTGCAGCCTGAACAGCAACGACCCTCATACAGAGGACTGAGACCGGTCCATTCGTCGAAGGTCGATATCTGGTCATCCCCGATTTCCACAGGGTCGGGCCATAAGGATCGTTGGCACATCAATTCAAACGCATATAACTGCATCGGAAACCATGGGAGTTTCCGTTGGAGCAGAAACGCACGACCGCCCCCTTCATCAACGGCATGTTTGGTGGCCTTATCGTCTTTGCCTTCGCGTTCGGTTTCCGTTTCCTGACAAGTCCCGATCCCGATCCAACATCAAGAGCAACGACAAGCCTTTCAGTACTGGCCTTTGCCATTTGTTTCGGCGCGGCCTTCCTCCGCGAGCACCGACGCCAGATTGCTGCCGCCAGAGAATTTCTAAGCCGCCCAAGATCGTATTAGGGGCGTATGTGTCGGGACCGTCCTCGTCGGGATGACCAGAAACTTTCCGTGAAATTGCTGGCATAGTCTGGCACCAGATAGCGCTTCGGCATCTCATACCAGGAGACGCCGAGCCCGGGCGTGTCTCGCCGTTACAGAGCCGTTATTTCGGCCCCCTCTTCCGGCCCCGGCGATCTAATACCATTCGATTAAATTGTCCCTTCTTATATTAGCACTCGCTCAATTAAGCGCGCCGACAATGCCCGTGCGGCGGGCCAAAACCAGAGGGTGATGTCATGCGAAGTGACTTCGCCGCAGCGCGCGAGCTCCTGGAGTGCGCGCAAAACCGCCTCTGCGGTGCGGACGAAACCAGCCGACGCGTCAACGAGGCACTCGACGCGCTGATTGAAGAAATAGCCATCGCGGAATTCCAGAAGGCGCCACTGACCATCGTGCCGTTCCCGCGTGCACGGTCACCTAAAGCGCCTCGCGCCTGAACGGCCTTCTGCGACGCGCTTTAGCGCTTGTTTCCATGCCTGTGCGGTGGGAAGCCCGCCGCGAGAACTGCTTCATGAGCCGCCAACGATTACTCGGGCAGCCAGGTTTCAAGCCGACGATCTACAACGCACTCGCGACTTGGCCAGATGCGCCCGCCTTGGTGAACGTGTTCCTCACCCTCACTGACTTGTAGACGTAGGCGACCCAAATGCCTGTCAGCACGAAAGTGACTATGGGCAATACCAGCGCATCTCCCGCAAGCACCAGGCTCACAGGGGCGCCCATAACCGCCGAGATCCACATCGTGTCCAGAATAAACACGATTGGTATTGCAAGCCACTGGTACAGGAACAGCTGTTTGAAGCGATAACTCCGCCGCAGCATGGCAACGAACACAACTAGCTGGAGCACCAGAAACGCCAGCAACAGGGCAATCTCGCCGTAAGCCGCCAATGCGCCGTTTGGCAGCGTCATGAGTTGTCGGTAGCCGTCACTCGACGAACCCAATACGGCGAGCGTACGCAGCGAGGACAAGGCCTGAACGATCGCAAGCAGCATTAGCCAGCCTCCAATCCCCACAAGCCCCGTTGGATTCTGTGAGGGCTTTGTCGCAGACCGGACAGCGACAAAGACAGGCACTCCAATCAGCAAAATCAATATTACCCAGTGCCAGACCGAGAAACCCATTTACCCCTCCCTCCCCAATGCAGGTCATGGTTGTATCATCTTTTTAGGTTTACTCAAGGTGGTATGTTGTCCCGGCGAACCTTTGCGTCAAGCCGCAATTGCCGCCACTAATATCCGGTTCTGCCTCCTAATCGCGGCGCGCAGCTCGGCAATCCTCGCCTCCTCGCGCTTCACGAACTCGATGAACATCATGTTCATGTTGTTGAAGATGAGTTCGCCGAGCGCCGGCCCGTCGATGTCGCGGCGCGCCAGACCGAGCGCCTGCAGCCTCGCGATCAGGGCGCGGATCTGCTCGGTCAGCGCGCGGTCGAGCGCGCTATAGGCCTGGCCGAACGGGCTGTCGGGCAATTGCGTCGAGATCGCCATCGCCTGTCGCCACATCTCCTTGCTGAGGTAGTGCAGCGAATGCTCGATATAGATGCCGAGCAGCGTATCCAGCGCGTCGCCGACATTGGCCGGCGGGTTGGCGACGACCCCGCGCCCGGCATTGAGCACCTCGTTGACTTCCATCGAAACGATGGCGCCGAGGATGTCGCCCTTGTTCTGGTAATAATTGTAGATCGTGCCGACCGACACCTCGGCCTGCGCGGCGATCGTCTCGATCTTGGCGCCCTCATAGCCGGCATCGCGGAAAAGCTCCGCCGCCGCCTCGATGATGCGGCGGTGCCGATCCGCCTTCTGCCTTGCCCGCAATCCGCTCATATCGGCTGTTTGCCACAAAATCGGAATTGACTCAATTTTAGAATTGGTTCAATTTTTTCCCACAAGCCAAAAAGGCAAGGGAGAACACTCGATGTCCATCACTCTGAAGACTCCGTACCCAACTATCGCGAACCCGCTTTCCGCTCTGAAGAGCCGTCTCCATGCCGCCTGTGCTGCGACAGCACTGCTGCTGGCGACGGGCAGCCTCGCTCAGGCTGCCGATCTCAACGCGCTGATCTGGTGCGATCACGCCGATCCGGCTCTGTTGCAGCCTTTCGAAGAGGCGAATGGCGTCAGGGTCAATGTCAAGGAGTTCGAAGGGACCGGCGCTGGCCTGGCTATCGTCGAGCAGTCGCAGCCCGGCGACTGGGACGTGATGGTGATCGACAGCATCGACATACCGCGCGGCGTCGAAAAGGGCCTGTTCGAACCGCTGCCGGAAGACAAGCTGCCGCTGTCCGACCTCTTCCCGCAAGTGAAGATGGACAGTTCCACCGTCGTCGACGGCAAGCGCTACGGCATCACCGAAAAGTTCGGCTACAACACGATCGGCTACAACAAGACCAAGGTCGATCCGGCCGACATGCAGTCGATGGCCGCGCTGACCGGCGATAAATACAAGGGCAAGATCGCCATCTACGACTATTACCTGCCGGTCATCGGCATGGCCGCACTGGCGATCGGCAAGAAGACGGCCGAGCTGACCGAGGCCGATCTTCCCGCCATCAAGGACGTGCTGTTAAAGATGAAGGCCAATGCCAAGCTGGTCGGCGAAGTGACCGCCAGCCAGACGGCGCTGGCGACCGGCGAGGTCGACATTCTGGTCGGCGGCGGCGAATGGGTGACGGCGGGGCTGGCCAAGGAAAATCCTGCGCTGGACTTCTCGATCCCCAGGGAGGGCGCTGTGCTCTGGTCGCAGTCGCTGGCAATGTTCAAGGATTCCAAGAACAAGGAGCTGGCGCTTAAATTCATCCAGTACATTATGAGCCCCGAAGGCCAGGCGCGGCTCGCCACCTCGTCCTGCTATTGGGGCATGCCGGCCAACACCAAGGCGGCGCTGAACGACGAGCAGAAGAAGATCCTGCGCTTCGACGAGCAGCCGGAATTCCTCGCCCGCGCGCAGTCCTATCCGGCGCCGAACGCCGATCTCGACAAGAAGATGCAGGACGTCTGGACCGAAATGCTGCAGGCGCAATGACCGGCTGCCGGCCGTGAGCGCTGCCGCAAAGAGCTCCCTGCCCTGGGCGCTGGTCACGCCGGCGCTCGGCTGGACGTTGCTGTTCTTCGTGCTGCCCTTCGTCGCCATGGCGGTATCCAGCCTGACGGCGCATGAAGGCGGCGGCTTCACACTGTCCAACTACAGCCAGTTCTTTGCCAATCCGTCCTATTGGCAGGCGATGGTGAACTCGCTGCAGGTCACGGCCATCGTCACAATGATCTCGGTGCTGCTCGCCTATCCCTTCGCCTGGATCCTCGCCGAACAGGTGCCGGAACGCTGGCAGCGGCTGGCGCTGATGCTGGCGGTGCTGCCGTTCTGGACCTCCTACGTCGTGCGCTCCTATTCGTGGCTGCTGGTGCTGGCGCAGAACGGCGTCGTCAACCGCGCGCTGACCGGCTCCGGCCTGTTCGGCGAGCCGCTGCAACTCGCCAATACGCGATTAGCCACTGTCACCGGCTTCGTGCATTTCTTCGTCATGCTGTTGACGCTGACGATCTTCGCCAATCTGAAACAGCTGAGTCCCAGCTACCGCAAGGCCGCAGCCGACCTCGGCGCCGGGCCGGTTCGGACTTTCCTGCATGTCGTTCTGCCGCTGACGCTCCCTGGCATCATGGTCGGCGCCTTCCTCACCTTCGTGCTCTGCATCGGCGACTACATCACGCCGCAGATCCTCGGCGGCAACAACGAGCTCTTGATGCCGCAACTGGTGATGATGCAGATCGGCCGGCGCGGCGACTTTCCGCTCGCCTCGGCGCTGTCGATCATCCTGATGGCGGTCGTCACCATCGCCTATCTCGCCTGCGCCCGCTGGCTGAAGATCGAGCGAGCCTGACCATGCGCGCGCTCATCCGCGTCGTCTCCGCCCTCTACGCCATAGCCATCTATGGCTTCATCTTCCTGCCGGTGGTGGTGCTGGTGCTGTTTTCGCTGCAGGCGACCTCGTTTCCGATCCCGCCCTTCACCGGACCGTCGCTGCGCTGGTACGATGCCGTGCTCGCCGACACGCGGCTCACCTCAGCGCTGGTCAACTCGCTGCTGGTTGCGGTCCTCTCCTCGGCTGTCGCCGTCACGCTCGGCTTCCTCTCCGCCTGGGGTTTTGCACGCTTCATCCTGCCGGGCTCGGGCCTGATGCGCGGGCTGATCACGCTGCCGCTGACGGTCAGCTATCTCATCATCGGCATGGGGCTGCTGGTGCTGTTCAACTGGGCCGGCATACCGAAGTCTCTACTTGCCGCCGGCATCGGCCATGTCGTGATCAACCTGCCGCTCTGCTTTGCCATCATCTACAGCCAGATGGGCGACCACCAGATCAACATCGAGCGCGCCGCGCGCGACCTCGGCGCACCCGAATGGAAGGTGCTGCTGCTGATCACAGTACCGGTGATGGCGCCCGCCATCTTCGCCGGTTTCTTCCTGTCGATGACCTTCTCCTGGGACGAGTTCGTGATCTCGTTCCTTTTGACGCGCTTCGACACGACGCTGCCGGTCGAGATTTGGAATCTTCTCCGCTCCGGCCTCAATCCCAAGACCAACGCCGTCGGCTCGCTGGTCTTCGCCGTTTCCATCGTGCTGGTGGTATTGTTCGAGCTGATGCTGTTGCGGAGGAAGCCGGCATGACCGCGCCACTGGTCGATATAAGCTCTGTCTCGCATCGCTTCGGCCAGCACACCGTGCTGAAGAACGTCTCGCTGACGATCGAGCCGGGCAGTTACACCATCCTGCTCGGGCCTTCCGGCTCCGGCAAGACGACGCTGCTTTCCATTCTCGGCGGCTTCGTCACGCCGAGCGAAGGCAAGGTGCTGATCCGCGGTGAGGACTGCACCGCCGTACCGCCGGCGAAGCGCCCGACGACGACGGTGTTCCAGGATTATGCGCTGTTCCCGCATATGAGCGTCGGCGGCAATGTCGGCTTCGGTCTGCGCATGCAGGGTGTCGATGGCGCAACCCGGGCAGCAAGGGCGCGCGAGGCGCTGGCGCTGGTCGGGCTCGCCACCGCCTTCGACAAGAAGCCGCACCAGCTTTCCGGTGGTCAGCGGCAGCGCGTCGCATTGGCCCGCGCGCTGGTGGTCGAGCCCGCGGTGCTGTTGCTCGACGAACCGCTCGGCGCGCTCGACCTCAAATTACGCCGACAGATGCAGGACGAATTGAAGGCGATCCAGAAACGCGTCGGCACCGCCTTCATCCATGTCACCCACGACCAGGAAGAAGCGATGGCGCTGGCCGACCATTGCGTGGTGATGAATGACGGGCGGATCGAGGATGAAGGACCACCCGAACGCGTCTATGCGCGGCCGGCAACGCGTTTTTCCGCGACCTTCATGGGCGAAAGCACGCTGATATCGGGAACGGTGACCGAGACGAAGAACGGTAGGAACACCGTCGCAACGAAGCTTGGACCACTATCGCTGCCCGGCACAATCCCGGCGGGCTCGAAGATTGCTTTGGCCGTCCGGCCTGAGCATCTTGTCCTCGGCGCGACCGGCGGCGCCGTGGCGCTCGGCACGGCCAAGGTGAGCGACGTGGTCTTCCAGGGTAGCTTCAAGCGCGTGCTGGGGGCGTCCACGACCGACCCGGCGCTGAGCCTCATTGCCAAGGTCGCCGCCGCATCGGCCGTCCAGCCGGGCGACGTGGTCGCCGTATCGTGCGATGCTGGCGACATCATCCTCCTCACGGACTGAACATGAGCACGTTTCCAATCATCGACGCTCCCAACTGGTACGAAACCATCCGCATGGGCGACGGCGTGACGCTGATCCACGAGCCGTGGATCAAGCCGTTCTTCCGCTGCAACATTTGGCATGTGCACGGTCGCGATCGCGATCTGCTGTTCGACACCGGCCTCGGTCATTTCAGCTTGCGGCGCCACGTGCCGCTGGTAACGGAGCGCAAGCTCGTTTGCGTGGCGAGCCACACCCATTTCGACCATATCGGCTGCCATCACGAATTTCCGGACCGCTGCGTGCATCCCGCCGAAGCGGAAATCCTGGCCGACCCGCGCAATGAATGGACGGTCGCCGATCGTTACGCGACCGACGCGATGTTCGACGGCATGCCTGAGGGCTGGGATGCGGCGCGTTACCAGATCCTGCCGGCGCCGGCCGGCCGGCTGCTCGAGCAAGGCGACATCGTCGATCTCGGCGACCGTGCCTTCGAGGTGATCCACACGCCGGGCCATTCACCTGGCGGCATCGCGCTCTACGAGAAGAAAACCGGCATTCTGCTTTCCGGCGACATCATCTATGACGGCCCGCTGATCGACGATGTCTATCATTCGCTTGTCGACGATTATGTCGCAACACTGCTGCGCATGCGCGACCTCGATGTCTCGGTCGTGCATGGCGGCCATTTCCCGAGCTTCGGCAAGGTGCGCTACCGCCAACTCATCGATGAGTATCTCGCGCAAAAGCGACAGGCCGGCTGCCACCTGCTTGGCCGATAACCTATCAGGGCGCAGCCCGTCGTCGGCCTCCGCACTGTTTCATGATTGTAGAGGCACGTTTCGCCGCAGGCGATCAAAGCGCCCTTTGCGGACAGGGTGTTCCCGCCGCGTCGCCGCAGCGTGAAGCCGTGGGCTGCGGTCTAAAACTCTTTTCCTCCGACTGGCGCACCAGTTCGGCGAAAGCCAGGGCAAAACTTGCCAGCATCAGGAAGACGATAATCAGGCGTGCCAGCGGCAATAGATCGGCCTCGACTGGTTAGCCCCCACGCCGCCCATCCACTGCCGGCTAACATGATCGATCCGGCTTTACGAGAGCTTAAGCGCGGTCTTAACCATCACATTCCTTCGTCCCGCGACACGATCCGCGAGTGCGCCTTGTTTGGCCGCCATCGCAAGGCACCTCCCTCCCTTTGCAGAAATGCCCGCCCATGCTAACCCGGCGCTGGCGCGGCCCAGCAACCGGTCGCCGCCAACCGGTCTCCAATCGGTCGTCGCCAATCGGTTGTCGTTGAGAGCCATGAGCAAAACCGCCAGCCGTTTCGCCTTCGTCTCATCCGGCACCGCCGACGCCAACGCGGCGCTGGAAAGCCTTTTGGCACGCTACGGCCAAGCATCCGTCGAAGATGCCGGGATCGTCGTGGCGCTCGGTGGCGACGGCTTTCTGCTGCAGACCCTGCGCGAGACGATGAGCACGGGAAAGAAGGTCTACGGCATGAACCGTGGCACCATCGGTTTCCTGATGAACGAATACCGCGCCAGCGGTTTGACGGGGCGCATCGCGGCTGCCGTCGCCGAAACGATCCGCCCGCTGGAGATGCAGGCGGTGACGGCGGAGGGCGAGACGATTTCGGCGCTGGCGATCAACGAGGTCGCACTTTGGCGCCAATCCTATCAGACCGCCAAGATCCGCATCACCGTGGATGGGCAAGAGCGGCTGGAGGAATTGCATTGCGACGGGGTGATGATCGCGACGCCGGCCGGCTCGACCGCGTATAATCTGTCCGCGCACGGGCCGATCCTGCCGCTCGACGCTCCGCTGTTGGCGCTGACCCCGGTCAGCCCGTTTCGTCCGCGCCGCGGGCGCGGCCCGCTGCTCTCCAACAAGGCGCTCGGGCGGTTCGCCAGTGTGGGGCCGGAAAAGCGGCCGGGGGATGCCGCCGCCGCCCCCCCCGAGGGGAAGGCGGTGGCG
>NZ_JAMYSE010000108.1:0-21293 GCF_040321795.1 Mesorhizobium sp. M0244
CAGCCCGACCATGATGACGGCCGCCGCCAGGTCGACCGCGTCACGGCGGTCGAGCGTATCTGTGGCGATGCCCCCCAGCCCTAATCCTCCGCGCTTGCGTCGTCGAAGCCGATCAGGTTCCAGCTCTGGCGCATATGTGGCGGCATCGGCGCGGTGACGTCGACAAAACCCTTGTCGGGATGCGGGATGACGATGCGACGCGCGTGCAGATGCAAGCGATTCTGCATGCCGCCGGGAAAATCCCAATTGGTGTCAGCCTCGAAATATTTGGGGTCACCGATGATCGGGCAGCCGATGTGGGCGGCATGGACACGGAGCTGGTGGGTGCGCCCGGTATAGGGCTCCATCTCCAGCCAGGTCATCGTCTGTGCAGCCTGCTCGATGATACGGTAGTAGGACACGGCGTGGTCGGCGCCCTTTTCGCCATGCTTGGCGATGCGCACACGATCGCCGTCGGGCGTCGGTTCCTTGATCAGCCAGGTCGAGATCTTGTCCTCGCGTTTCGGCGGCACCCCCTTGACCAGCGCCCAGTAGGTCTTCTTGGTCTCGCGCGCCCGGAACGCTTCGGCAAGCTTCATGGCGGCCAGCCTTGTACGGGCGACGACCAGCACACCCGATGTGTCGCGGTCGAGCCGGTGCACCAGGCGCGGTTTCTCGCCCTTCTGGTTGCGCCAGGCTTCCAGCATGTCGTCGACATTGCGGGTGACCCCCGAGCCGCCCTGCACTGCCAGACCGGCGGGCTTATTGAAGACGAAGACCTTCGGATCCTCATGGATCAGCATCTTGGCCAGGACATCGGCGTCGCCCTGGTTGCGTATCGAATGGCCGGTGAGCGGGCTTTCACCTTTCTTGTCCACTTCGAGCGGCGGCACACGCACCGTCTGGCCGGCTTCGACGCGGGTATCGGCCTTCACCCTGCCGCCGTCGACGCGGATCTGGCCGGAGCGCAGCAGCTTCTGCAGATGACCGAAGCCGAGGCCCGGAAAATGGGTCTTGAACCAGCGGTCGAGCCGCATGCCCGCCTCGCCGGCGTCCACTGTGATCTGTTCTACTCCTGCCATGATTCCAATCGCTGTTTCGGGATGCAGCGGCATTTGCCAGCACCCCGCAATTTCATACGCAATTACTCGTTGTCGGTTCCATATTGCAGAACCTGAACTTTCTCCAGCGTGATCAGGCCACTTGTCATGATTGTTTCAAGCACGGGCAGGAAAGCGGCGATCTTTTCCTCGCTATCGACGATCTCGATCACCAGTGGCAGATCCTCCGACAGACGGAGGATTTTCGTGGTGTGAAGCCGGCTGGAATGGCCGAATCCCATCGCGCCGCGCAGGACAGTCGCGCCGGCAATCTGCACTTCCCGCGCCTTGAGCACGATTGCCTCGTATAGCGGGCGGCCATCCGCCCTATCGTTCTCACCGATGAATATGCGCAGCAATTGTGCCTGCCTTGGTATCTTCATTGCCCGGATCCTCTCAATCGGTTGAGGCGCACTGCAAAGATGTGGCCAAGCCAGACGGCGACAAGCCACGCCACCACGGAGATCGCGATATTGAGCGCCGCCGCCGCCAGCCTTCCACCTTGCACCAGGGTGAAGGTTTCAAGGCTGAACGCGGAGAAAGTCGTCAGGCCTCCGCAAAAGCCGGCGATGAAGAACTGGCGCTGCAGCGGACTGGCAAAGACGCGGCCATTGGGCCCCGTCAATGTAGCGTAGAAGCCGATGAGGAATGAGCCGACTATGTTCACAAGGAGCGTGCCAACGGGGAATCCATTGCCCCACAGGGCGCTGCTCGCCAATGAGGCAAGCGCCCGCAGCACACCGCCGATCACGCTGCCAGCGGCGACGGTGGCATAGAACCGAACCGTTTCGCTCGTCTTGCGCCAGCCAATGCGGCGCGCAACGGACCCTGCCGCGGCGGCGTCCGTTCCGCCGGAGCGGAGCTTCCCCGGACTGCTCACGGCGCCCCGCTGCCGATCAGCAGACTTCCCGCGGCAAAGCCCAACGCCACGCCGCCGAGGCTCAGAAAAACCGAAAGCACCACATTGCCGCCCGCGCGAAGCCATTCGCCTTCACGCGCCAGTGCCAGCGTCTGCAAGCTGAACGAAGAAACCGTTGTATAACAGCCGAGGCAGCCGGTGACGGCGAAAGCCCAGACGGCGGGCATGGCGTCGCGCGCCACCGCATGCGCGATGACGCCGATCGCAAAGGCTCCCGAAATGTTGACGACCATCGTGCCCCAGGGAAAGGTCTCGCCGACCCGGCGGGCGATGAAGCCGGACAGGAAGAAGCGGGCCATTCCGCCGAGCGCGCCGCCGAGGCAGACAAGCAACAGGTGATACATCGCTCTCCCTCGGTCAGACTACGGTATCAGGCGCTTCCGGCCTTCTTCGGCTTGCTGGAGCCGATCATCTTCCAGTTCTTGTAGAACATGGAATTGATGCGCTCGACGCTGACCGAAACGATGGCGAGAAGTGTCGAGATCAGACCGGGAAACGGCGATGGACGAATGATGTCCATGAACACGCAGTAGCGGCGCCCGTTAAACTCATTGACCGAGCGATGAAGGAGCGTATCGTCGAAGATGAAGAGCGGGTTCTCGTGCCAGTAATTCTTGCTGTTGCCGCACTCGACGAACACTTCCGATTTCACCGGGATGAGGTTGTAGAGAATGCGCAGGCTGAGCCGGAGCGGGCCAAAGTGCCAGGAAGTCGATTCCCTGCCGCTGAACACAGAGACCGCAATCGTCTTGATGTATTTGAAATCCTTGTTGAATTCGGCGACGTTGTCTATTCTGTGCTTGCCATACCACTGATAGACATACATGCCGCGCCGGCCACTGCCGAAATTGGCGTCGATGTCGGCGATGATCTCGTCCTTGCGCGCCTTGAAGACGTCCAGGACCTCGTTGACCTCGCGCTGATAGTCCAGAGGAAACTGGTCCAATTTCCAGACACCGCGGTTTCTATAGCACAGCAGATCGACCAGCAGATTGAAGGGCGAAAGCAGCCAGGTGAAGATGCCGTTGCCCAGGAAATAACCACTGAACAGGGCCCAGTTCTTGTTGTCGTTGCGCAAGACGTCAATCAGGCCGAGGGCGATGAAAATCGTCGTCAGAATGGGAATGAAATAGAAGCCGAGCGCCAGCAGTGGGATCGCTATGGCGAACTTCCGAAGGGTCTTGCGAAATTTCTTTGTCATTTTTCCACGCGCCAGGCGCGATTCCGTTCTGAATATCGTCGGTACGTTTCTGGCCTGTCCGCCGGCCGAAGGCGCATCTTGATAGGGTTTTTTATCCCGCCAGACAACGGCGATCACACCAGTGTGCGACTGGCGGCTATTTTTCCCGCTCGCTGCGCAGCTTCGCCCAATAGTCCAGCCGCTTCCTGATATCGCGCTCGAAGCCGCGCTCGGGCGGGTCGTAGAATGTCTGCCGGCCCATCTTCTCCGGAAAATAATCCTGGCCGGAAAAAGCGTCGGGCTCGTCGTGGTCGTAGCGATAGCCGGCGCCGTAATCTTCCTGTTTCATCAGCTTGGTCGGCGCATTGAGAATATGCTTGGGCGGCAGCAGCGAGCCGAATTCCTTGGCCGCCTGTGTGGCGGCCTTGAAGGCGGTGTAGACGGCATTGGATTTCGGCGCGGTGGCGAGATAGACGGTTGCCTCGGCGAAGGCCAGCTCGCCCTCCGGCGAGCCCAGATAGTCGTAGGCGTCCTTGGCGGCGTTGGCCACGACGAGCGCCTGCGGGTCGGCCAACCCGATATCTTCCATCGCCATGCGCACCAGCCGGCGCCCTAGATAAAGCGGATCCTCGCCGGCATCGAACATGCGGGCGAGATAATAGAGTGCCGCGTCGGGGTCGGAGCCGCGCACCGATTTGTGCAAGGCGGAGATCAAATTGTAATGGCCGTCCTGGCCCTTGTCGTAAATCGGCGCGCGGCGCTGGACGATGCGCTGCAGGGCCTCGGCGCCGAACACTTCACCGGATTTGGCTGCACGCCAGACCTCTTCGGCCAGCGTCAACGCCGCGCGGCCGTCACCGTCGCTCATCCGCACGAGCATCGCCCGCGCCTCGTCATCGAGCGGCAGTGCCCTGCCCTCCGCCTCCTCGGCCCGCGCCAGCAGTTTGGCGATGCTCTCCTCGCCGAGCGAGTGAAACACCAGCACACGTGCACGCGACAAAAGCGCGGCGTTAAGTTCGAAGGACGGGTTCTCGGTGGTGGCGCCGACCAGCACGACGGTTCCGTCTTCCATCATCGGCAGAAAACTGTCCTGCTGGGCGCGGTTGAAACGATGGATCTCATCGACGAACAGCAGTGTCTGGCGGCCGTTGGAGCGACGCAGCTTCGCTGCCTCGAACACTTTCTTCAGGTCGGCGACGCCGGAAAACACGGCCGAGATCTGTTCGAAGGCGAGACTTGTCTCGCCGGCAAGCAGCCGTGCGACCGTGGTCTTGCCGGTGCCGGGCGGGCCCCAGAAGATCATCGAGCCGAGCGAGCCGGAGCCGATCAGCCGTGTCAGCGCGCCGTCGGGGCCGGTCAGATGCTCCTGGCCGACGACCTCGCCGAGGTTTTTTGGGCGCAGACGATCGGCCAGCGGCCTGCCGGGCGGCGTCTTTTCCGGTTCATCGACACTGAACAGATCGGCCATGCAACTTCTTCTGCCTGGAGCCCGATCATGCTGACGGTCGGGCTCAGTAACGCAACACCTGGCGCATTATCTGCCCGCCGCGCTCGACGGTAAAGCGCCACCAGCGCGTATCCTGCTGGGCTACCTGTTCCAGGGTTGCCGCCTTGTCGATCGTCAAGCCGTTGACCTCACGCACGATGTCGCCCGGCTGGAAGCCGAAATCGGCAGCGGGCGAATCGCGGTTGATGTCGACCATGGTGACGCCTTTGACATCGGTGCGCAGACCGAGCCGCTGGGCAAGCCGTGGCGACAGTTCGGCAACCTTGGCACCTGAAAACGGGCTTCGACCGCTCAATGTGAGTTCCGCAGCTTTGGCGCCCTCAGGCGGTCGTTCCAGCGCGATGTCCATCGTCGCCTGCTGACCCTTGCTCAGAACGCCGAAGCTGGCACTAGTGCCGATCGACAGCGTCGCCATCCGGTAGTCCAGCGCTCCGACGCTCTCGACCGGCTTGCCGTTGAGCGACAGCACCACGTCACCAGGCTTGAGCCCTGCCTTGGCCGCGGGTCCCGCCTCTTCGACCGAAGAAACCAGCGAGCCGGTCGGCTTGGCCATGCCGAGCGATTCGGCAATCTGCGGCGTCACCGCCTCGAACTCGGCACCGACATACGGCCGCTCGAAAAAGTCGAGCCCGGCTTTGGCCGCATCGGCGAAAGCCCGAACCATGTTCGAAGGGATGGCAAAGCCGATGCCGATCGAGCCGCCGCTACGGCTATAGATCGCGGTGTTGATGCCGATCAGCTGCCCTCCCATGTTGACCAGCGCGCCACCGGAATTGCCGGGGTTGATGGCGGCGTCGGTCTGGATGAAGAAGCTGGAATCGGAGACGCCGATATGGCTGCGCGCCACCGCCGAAATGATGCCGCTGGTGGTGGTCTGGCCGACACCGAACGGATTGCCGATCGCCAGCACGAGATCACCGACCTCGAGCGCGTCGGAATCGCCGATGGCGATCACAGGAAACGGCTTGTCGGAAGAAATCTTGAGCACGGCGAGATCGAGCGTCTCATCCTTGAGCAGCACCTTGCTGTCGAATTCGCGCCCGTCGGCGGTCGCGACCTTGACCTGGTCGGCGTCTTTGACGACGTGGAAATTGGTGACCACCACGCCGGTCGGATCAACCAGCACGCCGGAACCGAGCGAGGACTGCGCGCGCGGCTGCGAGCGGCCGAAGAACTCCTCGAAGAACGGATCGCCGTCGAAGGGCGACATCACCTTGGCGGTCTGCGAGGCGTAGACATTGACCACGGCCGGCGCCGTCTGCTTGACCAGCGGCGCGAAGGACAGCTGCACCTCCTCGCGGCCGAACGGTACGCGCTTGTCTGGGCCGGAGGTGGCGTTTTCGCCTTCCACGCCATGCAGCAGATCGGTCAGCACGTCGGACAGACCGGGATCGGTCTTGGTTTCCTCCGCCAGCGCGTGCCTGGCCGCCGGCACGACCGTCAGCGCCATCAAGGCGCAGATCAGAACAAGGGACAGCGGTTTAACACGCATTCCGAATCCTCCAAGTCGGGCGCCATTGTCCTGACGATTGTGCAAAATGAAAGGCTAAGCCGCTGAAATCCGATTATTTTGGGTAGTCGCCGCAAAAACCGGTCACAAAACACCTACAAGCCCTGCCCGGCAGCTTCCGCAACAGAAAAAGGGGCCCGCTGGCCCCTTTGAACTTCTCAGGAAAACCCGAGCCTTATGCGGCTGCGGCTTCCTCCTCGGTGCCTTCGGCCTCGATGCGGGCACGATCGCCGGCGCCTTTGGCTGAGGTGTCGCGGTCGACGAACTCGATGACCGCCATTGCCGCGTTGTCACCGTGGCGGAAGCCCGCCTTCATGATGCGCAGATAGCCGCCATTGCGGGTGGCATAACGCGGCGCGATTCTGTCGAACAGACGCTTGACGACGCCTTCATTGCCGATCTGGGCAATCACCTGGCGGCGGGCATGCAGATCGCCGCGCTTGCCGAGCGTCACCAGCTTCTCGACGATCGGACGCAAATCCTTCGCCTTCGGTAGCGTGGTGAGTATCTGCTCGTGCTCGATGAGCGACACGGCAAGGTTGGCAAACATCGACTTGCGATGGCTTATGCTGCGGGCGAACCGGCGGCCTTTAAATCCGTGGCGCATGGCTCTTCTCCTTCATTGCGGGTTCAAGAGGCCTGAGCCTCAGTTGGTTAGCCGCATGATCTGGTCCGAAAAGTCTGCAACTTTTCGGGATCATGCTCAATATTGATCTTCATAACGCTTGGCGAGGTCTTCGATGTTTTCCGGCGGCCAGTCCGGCACTTCCATGCCGAGATGCAGGCCCATCGCCGCCAGGACTTCCTTGATCTCGTTCAGCGACTTGCGGCCGAAGTTCGGGGTGCGCAGCATCTCGGCTTCGGTCTTCTGGATCAGGTCGCCGATATAGACGATGTTGTCGTTCTTCAGGCAGTTGGCAGAACGCACCGAAAGCTCGAGCTCGTCGACCTTCTTGAGCAGGGCCGGGTTGAAGGCAAGCTCGGTAACCTGTTCGGCGGCGACTTCCTTCTGCGGCTCGTCGAAATTGACGAACAGGCCGAGCTGGTCCTGCAGGATGCGAGCGGCGAAGGCCACCGCGTCCTCACCCGAGATCGAACCGTCGGTCTCGATGGTCATGGTCAGCTTGTCATAGTCGAGAACCTGGCCCTCGCGGGTGTTCTCGACCTTGTAGGAGACCTTCTTGACCGGCGAATACAGGCTGTCGACCGGGATCAGCCCGATCGGCGCGTCTTCGGCGCGATTGCGGTCGGCCGGCACGTAGCCCTTGCCGGTATCGACAGTGAACTCCATGCGGATTTCAGCGCCCTCGTCCAGCGTGCAGATGACGTGGTCTGGATTGAGGATCTCGACGTCGCCGACCGTCTGGATGTCGCCGGCGAGAACGGCGCCTGGTCCCTGCTTGCGCACGACCATGCGCTTGGGGCCATCGCCTTCCATGCGGATGGCGATTTCCTTGATGTTCAAGACGATGTCGGTCACGTCCTCGCGCACGCCGGCAATGGACGAGAATTCATGCAGAACGCCGTCGATCTGTACGGCGGTCACAGCCGCGCCACGCAGCGAAGAAAGAAGCACGCGGCGCAGCGCGTTGCCGAGGGTGAGGCCGAAGCCGCGCTCAAGCGGCTCGGCGACCAGCGTGGTCAGCGTCTTCTTCTTCGACGAGAACTCGATCTTGTTCGGCTTGATCAGTTCCTGCCAATTTTTCTGGATCATAGTGCTTTTCCTTCCGTTGTCCCGCCACCATCCAATCGTGGCGGGCGACCTGGAATGCCGTGGAGGAGCGCCCTTGAGGCGCTCGCGCGGCGTTCGGTAAATTCTAAAGCGCGGCGCGCTTTAGGTTTTTGTTTTTATGCATGTCGTTGCCCCAAAACCGCTATACACTTTTGGGCGACATGCATTAGACGCGGCGCTTCTTGCGCGGGCGGCAGCCATTGTGCGGGATCGGCGTCACATCACGGATCGAGGTGATGGTGAAGCCGGCTGCCTGCAGCGCGCGCAGCGCCGATTCACGACCGGAGCCAGGTCCACAGACCTCGACCTCGAGCATGCGCATGCCGTGTTCCTGAGCCTTCTTGGCAACATCTTCGGCGGCCATCTGGGCAGCGAAAGGGGTCGACTTGCGCGATCCCTTGAAGCCCTGGGCTCCGGCCGACGACCAGGCAATCGAATTGCCCTGCGCGTCGGTGATGGTGATCATCGTGTTGTTGAAGGTCGAATTGACGTGGGCAACGCCCGACGAGATGTTCTTGCGTTCGCGACGGCGAACACGAGCGGCTTCCTTGGCCATGATAGTCCTTTCAGTTGATCTCTACACCGCCGTAATGCCAGCGGCTCCACCTGGTGAATGGTGAATGGTAAAATGGTGAATGGCCACAACGTCGGCTCTTGGCCTTCGTCACCATTCACTATTCACCATTGACCATTCACAAATTACTTCTTCTTTCCGGCAATCGACTTGGCCGGGCCCTTGCGGGTGCGCGCATTGGTATGCGTGCGCTGACCACGAACCGGCAGCGAGCGGCGGTGACGCAGGCCGCGGTAGCAGCCGAGGTCCATGAGCCGCTTGATGTTCATCGACACTTCGCGGCGCAGGTCGCCCTCGACCTGGTAGTCGCGGTCGATGGTTTCGCGGATCTGCAGCACTTCCGCATCGGTCAACTGGTTGACGCGACGCTCGGCCGGGATGCCGACCTTGTCGACGATCTCCTGGGCGAACTTCTTGCCAATGCCGTGAATGTATTGAAGCGCAATGACGACGCGCTTGTTGGTAGGAATGTTAACGCCGGCTATACGAGCCATGTTCTTCTCTTCTCCATATAGGCCGGACGAGCCGGCGCTTCAAGTTGCCCCGCGTCCGGTGGAGGCCGGCCCTTGCGGGAGTTTCCAGTTCAAAGCGGCCTGCCTTGCCCTTGCGGACAAGCAAGCCTCATGCCTGATAGGAAGACGGGCCGCCATACCCCAGCGGACCGCTCCAGTCAAGCGCAATCGTTCGATTCTCTAGCCGGCCGCCTGGCCAACCTGCCGGGTCGTCGCCCTGAGCACCGCCTCGATCTGCTGCGTCACCGCATCGATACCGGCCATGCCATCGACGCCCCTGAGTTTGCCCTTGGCGTAGTAGTAGCCGATCAGCGGCGAGGTTTTCTTGTAATATTCCCTCAAGCGTTCTTCGAACACCGCTGGACTGTCGTCCTTGCGTACCGGCAGGCCTGCGGCCTTGGCGTCTTCGGCGCGCTTGACGATTCGGCCAACCAGCGCCTTGTCGTCGACGACAAATTCGATGACCGCGTCGAGCTCCAGTCCGCGATCCGACAGCATTTCCTCAACGGCGTCCGCTTGCACCAGGGTTCGCGGATACCCGTCAAGGATGAAGCCGTTTGCGCAATCAGCTTGATCGATACGTTCTGCCACGATGGCGTTGACGATAGCGTCGGACACCAGTTCGCCAGCGTCCATCACCGCCTTGGCGCGCTTGCCGACTTCGGTGCCGGCCTGAACAGCAGCACGCAGCATGTCCCCCGTGGAAAGCTGTGGGATGCCGTGTCTTTCTACCAGTCTCAGTGCTTGTGTCCCCTTGCCCGCCCCCGGCGGTCCAAGCAATATCAACCTCATCTGGCCTTCTTCCCCCCGCGCAGCTTCGACTTCTTGATCAGGCCCTCATACTGGTGCGCGATCAGGTGACCCTGAATCTGGGCCACCGTATCGAGCGTTACACTGACCACGATCAGGAGCGAAGTGCCACCAAGGTAGAACGGTACGCCAGTCGCTGAAATCAGGAACTCGGGCAGCAGACACACCAGCACCAGATAGATGGCGCCGACGACGGTGATGCGGGTGAGCACATAGTCAATATAATCTGCAGTGCGCTCGCCCGGACGATAGCCCGGGATGAAGCCCGAATGCTTCTTCAACTGGTCGGCGGTGTCCTTCGGATTGAAGACGATCGCCGTATAGAAGAACGCGAAGAACACGATCATTGCCGCATAGAAGGCCATGTAGAGCGGCTGGCCGTGGCCGAGCGCCGCCAGGATGGTGCTGGCCCAGGCAGGCATATTGGTCGTCTGCGAGAAGCCGGCAACCGTTGCCGGAAGCAGCAGCAGCGACGAGGCGAAGATCGGCGGAATGACGCCGGAGGTGTTGAGTTTCAGCGGCAGATGCGAGGTATCGCCCTGGAACATGCGGTTGCCGACCTGGCGCTTGGGATACTGGATCAGCAGGCGGCGCTGGGCGCGCTCGAAGAAGACGATCAGCGCGATGACGACGATGGCGAGCACGATGATCGCCAGTATCAGGCCGGTCGACAGCGCGCCGGTGCGGCCAAGCTCCAGCGTGCCGGAGATGGCGCGCGGCAGGCCGGCGACAATGCCGGAGAAGATGATCAGCGAAATGCCGTTGCCGATGCCGCGAGCGGTGATCTGCTCGCCGAGCCACATCAGGAACATGGTGCCGCCGACCAGCGTGACGACGGTGGAAATGCGGAAGAACATGCCGGGATCGTTGACGATGCCGTTGCCGCCCTCAAGCCCGACCGAAATGCCATAGGCCTGGACCAGCGCCAGAAGCACGGTGCCGTAACGCGTGTACTGGTTGATGATCTTGCGGCCCTGCTCGCCTTCCTTCTTCAACGCTTCCAGCGATGGAATGACCGAGGTCATCAGCTGCATGATGATGGAAGCGGAGATATAGGGCATGATGCCGAGGGCAAAGATCGCCATGCGCTGCACAGCGCCGCCGGCAAACATGTTGAACATGCCGAGCACGCCCTTGCTCTGCGACGAGAAGGCCTGGGCGAAAGCGTCGGGATTGATGCCGGGCAGCGGGATATAGGTGCCAAGGCGGTAAACGAGCAGCGCGCCGATGGTGAACCAGATGCGCTTCTTCAGATCCTCGGCCTTGGCGAAGGCCGAAAAATTCAGATTCGAGGCTAGTTGTTCAGCAGCCGAAGCCATGCCTGATTCTCCGCTTGGTCACGCTCGATGCCCGCAGCTCAGGCGGCGCGTGTCACCGAAGCTCACGAGATAAGCTCCGGACTGCAAACATGCAAGCGGCCGCGGTGCCGCGGCCCCCCCCTCTGTCGGATCAAAACACCACCGCCGGCAAAACCGCATTCCACCTTTGCCGACCGTGCTTCAAATTGCCGTTACTCGGCGGCTGCCTTCTCAGGCAGCTTCACCGAACCGCCGGCCTTTTCGATCTTCTCGACCGCGGCCTTGGAAGCACCGGCAACGTCGAAGGCAAGCTTGGCCTTGATGTCGCCGTCCGAGAGGATGCGCACGCCGTCCTTGACGCGACGGATGACGCCGGCCGCAACCAGCGCCTCGGCCGTCACAACTGTCTTAGCGTCGAGCTTCTTGGCATCGAGCGCGGCCTGGATGCGGGCCAGCGACACGACGGTGAAGCTCTTGGCGAAGATATTGTTGAAGCCGCGCTTCGGCAGGCGGCGGTAGAGCGGCATCTGGCCACCCTCGAAGCCGTTGACGGCGACGCCGGAGCGCGCCTTCTGGCCCTTGACGCCGCGACCGGCGGTCTTGCCCGAACCGGAACCGATGCCACGGCCAAGACGCTTCTTGGAATGCGTCGCGCCGTCCTTGTCACGCAGATCGTTGAGTTTCATCTGGGTTCTCCTGCGCTCTGGTTCAGCCCTCGTCCACGACGCGGACGAGATGCTGGACGGCAGCGATCATGCCGCGCACGGAGGGCGTATCCTCCAGCGTGCGCTGCTTGTGCATCTTGTCGAGGCCGAGGCCGACCAGCGTCGCGCGCTGCTCCTTCGGCCGGCGGATCGGCGAACCGATCTGCTCGACGGTGATGGTCTTGGTTGCTTTCTTGGCCATGGTCAGATCCCTGGTCAGCGTCGACTATTCTTCAGCCGCAACGGCGGTGCCGCGGCGGGCCTGAAGGGTCGAATACTTGATACCGCGCGCAGCAGCCACATCCTTCGGATGCATCTGGCTCTTCAGCGCGTCGAAAGTGGCGCGAACCATGTTGTAGGGGTTCGACGAACCCATCGACTTGGCGACCACGTCATGCATGCCGAGCGTCTCGAAGACGGCGCGCATCGGGCCGCCGGCGATGATGCCGGTACCTTGCTTGGCGGCGCGCAGCAGAACGCGTCCCGCGCCCCAGCGTCCCTCGACGTCATGGTGCAGCGTGCGGCCCGAGCGCAGCGGCACGAAGATCATGTCGCGCTTGGCCGATTCGGTCGCCTTGCGGATCGCTTCCGGCACTTCGCGCGCCTTGCCATGACCGAAGCCGACGCGGCCCTTCTGGTCGCCGACGACGACGAGTGCTGCAAAGCCGAAGCGCCGGCCGCCCTTGACGACCTTGGCGACACGGTTGATGTGGACGAGCTTGTCGACCATCCCGTCGTCGCGCTCTTCGCGATCACGGCCGCGGCCGCCATCCCTACGTTCCTGTGCCATATCCTGTTCCTTGTTTTTTTCCGGAAGCACGGTTGATGATGAGATCCGGCGCCTCTGTGGGTCGCCGGGGGCGAAAACTATTTTTCCTTCGCATGATCTTATCCGAAAAGTCTGCAACTTTTTGCTGCCCTGACCTTCGGTTCGGGATCATGCTTTAGAAGCTCAGACCACCTTCACGGGCAGCCTCGGCCAGCGCCTTGACGCGGCCGTGATAGATGTAGGCGCCACGGTCGAAGACGACTTCCTTGACGCCGGCCTTCGAGGCGCGCTCGGCGATCAGCTTGCCGATCGCAGCTGCGGCCGCGGTGTCGGCGCCGGTCTTGAGCGAACCCTTGAGCTCCTTCTCGAGCGTCGAAGCAGCGGCGATGGTGTGGCCCTTGGCGTCATCGATCACCTGGACGTAGATGTTCTTCGACGTGCGGTGGACCGACAAGCGCGGACGATCGCCGGCGACCTTCTTGATTTGGCGGCGGACGCGCTGAGCGCGGCGTTGGGTGGATTCTTTCGAGCCCATGATATCAGTTCCTTGCCTTCAAAAAACGGGGGCCGCCATATGCGGTAGGCGAAGCGCCTCCCGCGACCGCTCCCCGCGGCGTTAAAATTACTTCTTCTTGCCTTCCTTGCGGACGATCTTCTCGCCAGCATAGCGGACACCCTTGCCCTTGTAGGGCTCGGGGCTGCGATACTCGCGGATCTCGGCGGCAACCTGTCCGACCTGCTGCTTGTCGATGCCGGTCACAGTGATTTCCGTCGGCTTCGGCACCGAAATCGTCACGCCCTGCGGCGTTTCGTAGACGACGTCATGGCTGAAGCCGAGCGCCAGCTGCAGGTTCTTGCCCTGCATGGCGGCACGATAGCCGACGCCGGTGATCTCGAGTTTCTTTTCGAAGCCGTCCTTGACGCCCTGCAGGATATTGACGATCTGCGTGCGCGACATGCCCCATTTGGAGCGGGCGGTCTTGGTCTGGTCGCGCGGCTGGACAGCGATCTCGCTGCCTTCCATTTTGACCAGCACTTCGTCGTTCACCACGAACTTCAGCTCGCCCTTGGGGCCCTTCGCCGTCACGGTCTGGCCGTTGACGGTCGCGGTCACGCCCTGCGGCAGCGAAACGGGTTTCTTTCCAATACGAGACATTTTGTTGTCCTCGTCACTTCTCTTGTTTCAGGTCTCGGTTTTCGGGACTTGATCCCGAAAACCGGATTCCAACTGGGGTCACACGTCAGATCAGAAGATCTGGCAGAGGATTTCCCCGCCGACATTCTGTTCGCGCGCTTCGTGGTCGGCCATCACGCCCTTCGGCGTCGAAAGGATGGCGATGCCGAGGCCGTTGGCGACGTGCGGGATCGACTTGGCCGAAACGTAGACGCGGCGGCCCGGCTTCGAGACACGGGCGATTTCGCGCACCACCGGCGCACCGTCGAAATACTTCAGCTCGATCTCGATTTCGGACTTGCCGTTGTCGAAGTCGGTCTGGCTGTAATCGCGGATATAGCCTTCAGCCTTCAGCACGTCGAGGACGCGGGTACGCAGGCGCGAGGCCGGCGTCGAAACGCTCGACTTCTTGCGGCCATACGCGTTGCGGATGCGGGTCAGCATATCGCCGAGAGGATCGCTCAATGACATGTTATGTCCTCCTTACCAGCTCGACTTGACCAGGCCCGGGATCTGGCCGTTATTGCCGAGATCACGAAGCGCGATGCGCGATACTTTGAGCTTGCGATAATAGGCACGCGGACGTCCGGTGACTTCGCAGCGGTTGCGGATGCGGGTCTTGGCCGAGTTGCGCGGCATCGCCGAAAGTTTCAGCTGGGCGCGGAAGCGCTCTTCCATCGGCTTGGACTGATCCATGATGATCGCCTTGAGCACCTTGCGCTTGGCAGCGAACTGGTCCGCAAGCTTGCGACGCCTGTTGTTTTTCTCGACTGAGCTGGTCTTTGCCATTTCAGATTTTTCCTTTTCTCGCTGCCGTTACTGGCGGAAGGGGAAGTTGAAGGCCTTGAGCAATGCCCTGGCTTCGTCGTCCGTCTTCGCAGTCGTACAAACGATGACGTCCATGCCCCAGATCTGATCAACCTTGTCGTAGTTGATCTCCGGAAACACGATGTGTTCCTTGATGCCCATGGCATAGTTGCCACGGCCATCAAAGCTCTTCGGGTTGAGCCCGCGGAAGTCGCGGACGCGCGGCAGTGCGATGTTCACGAGACGATCGAGGAACTCGTACATGCGTTCCTTGCGCAGCGTGACCTTGGCGCCGATCGGCATCTTTTCGCGGACTTTGAAGCCGGCGATCGAGTTGCGGGCGCGGGTGACGACGGCCTTCTGGCCGGCGATCATCGCAAGGTCTTCCGCCGCGATCGAAGGCTTCTTCGAATCGCCGGTCGCCTCGCCGACGCCCATGTTCAGCACGATCTTGTCGATGCGCGGAACCTGCATCTCGTTCTCGTAGCCGAACTGCTCCTGCAGCGCCTTGCGAATGGTCTCGTTGTAGACCTGCTTGAGGCGCGGCGTGTTCTGGGCAGTTGCCTGCTTGGTTTGAGCCTTAGCCATTGATGACTTCTCCCGAGCGCTTGGCGACGCGCACCTTCTTGCCGTCCTTCTGGAAGATGAAGCCGACGCGGGTCGGCTTGCCATCCTTGGGGTCGGCCAGCGCGATGTTCGACAGCTGGATCGGCGCTTCCTTGGTGATGATCCCGCCCTCTTGGGACTGGGACTGCTTCTGGTGACGACGGATCAGGTTGACGCCGCGCACCAGCGCGGTGTCGTCCTTCGGCTGTACCGAGAGGACTTCGCCCGAACGGCCCTTGTCCTTGCCGGCCAGCACGACGACCTTGTCGCCTTTTCTAATCTTTTGCATTGGTCCAGCTCCTTACAGCACTTCAGGCGCGAGCGAGATGATCTTCATGTGGTTCTTGGCGCGGAGTTCGCGCGGAACCGGTCCGAAGATACGCGTGCCGATCGGCTCTTTCTTGTTGTCGACGAGAACGGCTGCGTTCTTGTCGAAACGGATCACGCTGCCGTCCGGGCGGCGGATGTCCTTGGCCGTGCGAACCACGACCGCCTTCATCACATCGCCCTTCTTGACGCGGCCGCGCGGGATGGCTTCCTTGATCGACACCACGATGATGTCGCCCACGGAAGCGTATTTCCGCTTCGAGCCGCCCAGCACCTTGATGCACATGACACGACGGGCGCCGGAATTATCCGCGACGTCGAGGTTTGTTTGCATCTGAATCATGACTGGCCGCCTTCTTCTTTTCTAACGGGATGGGTTTCTCACCCTTCCCCGGTCTGTCCAAAATTCGTTTTCGTTCGCCCTGATCAGGCCTGGTCCGAAGACACCACGACCCAGCGCTTGTCCTTGGAAATCGGCTTCGATTCCTGGATGAACACCTGATCGCCGACCTTGTGGGCGTTGTTCTCGTCGTGCGCCTTGTACTTCTTGGTCATGCGCACGGTCTTCTTCATCACGGGATGCGTGAAGCGCCGTTCGACCTTGACGACAACCGTCTTCTCGTTCTTGTCGCTGACGACGGTGCCCTGCAGAATGCGCTTTGGCATGGTTTTCGTCCTTAAGCCTTCTTAGCCGCGGACTTTTCCGCAGCGATGGTCTTGATACGCGCAATGTCCTTGCGGACCTGCCTCACGCGCGCGGTCTTCTCGAGCTGGCCGGTGGCCTTCTGGAAGCGCAGGTTGAACTGCTCCTTCTTCAGGCTGGCCAGATCGTCGGTCAGCTGGTCCTGGGTCTTGGTCCGGATGTCTTCGGCTTTCATGATCAGCCCGTCCTTATTCTGCGATGCGCTGTACGAAGCGCGTCCTGACCGAGAGCTTGGCCGCGCCGAGACGCAGCGCCTCACGGGCGGTTTCCTCGTTGACACCGTCGATCTCGAACATGATGCGACCCGGCTTGACGCGCGCCGCCCAGTAATCGACCGCGCCCTTGCCCTTGCCCATGCGGACTTCGGTCGGCTTCGACGTCACCGGCACGTCCGGGAAGATACGGATCCAGACGCGGCCGGCGCGCTTCATCTCGCGGGTGATCGCGCGGCGGGCCGCCTCAATCTCGCGTGCGGTGACGCGGTTCGGCTCAAGCGCCTTCAGCCCGAAACCACCGAAATCCAGGTTGGTGCCGCCCTTGGCGGTACCGTGGATGCGGCCCTTGAACTGCTTGCGGAATTTTGTGCGCTTTGGCTGCAGCATCGTTCTAACTCCAAATTCCTAACTGTCTTACGCGTTTTCGCGACGGCGACCGCGTTCGCGCTCACCACCACCGCCATGCGCATGATCGCCCTCGGTGGCGCGGCGCTCCGAAGCCATCGGGTCGTGTTCGAGGATCTCGCCCTTGAACACCCAGACCTTGACGCCGCAGATGCCGTACGCCGTATGCGCCTCGGCCGTGCCGTAGTCGACGTCGGCGCGTAGCGTATGCAGCGGCACGCGGCCTTCGCGGTACCATTCCATGCGCGCGATCTCGGCGCCGCCGAGACGGCCGGCGCAGTTGATGCGGATGCCTTCGGCACCGAGGCGCATCGCCGACTGGACGGCGCGCTTCATGGCGCGGCGGAACGCGATGCGGCGCTCGAGCTGCTGGGCGATCGACTGGGCGACCAGGGTCGCGTCGATCTCCGGCTTGCGCACTTCGACGATGTTCAGATGCGTCTCGGACTTCGTCATCTCCATCAGCTTCTTGCGAAGCTTCTCGATGTCGGCGCCCTTCTTGCCGATGATCAGGCCCGGACGCGCCGCATGGATGGTGACGCGGCACTTCTTGTGCGGACGCTCGATCACGACCTTCGAGATCGCAGCCTGCTTGAGTTCCTTCTCAAGATATTTGCGGATCTTGATGTCCTCGTGCAGCAGCTTGCCGTACTCGCCGGTGTTCGCGAACCAGCGCGAATCCCAGGTACGGTTGATGCCGAGACGCAGACCGATCGGATTGACTTTCTGGCCCATTATGCGGCCTCCCCTTTTTCTTCGACTTCACGAACAACGATCGTGAGGTGCGAGAACGGCTTCTCGATACGGCTGGCGCGACCACGGCCACGGGCATGGAACCGCTTCATGACGATCGACTTGCCGACATAGGCTTCCGCCACGATCAGCGCATCGACATCGAGGTCGTGGTTGTTTTCCGCGTTGGCGATCGCCGATTCCAGCGTCTTCTTGACCGTGCCGGAAATCCGCTTGGCCGAGAATTCGAGGTCGGAAAGCGCTGTCGCGACCTTCTTGCCGCGGATCAGCGCGGCAACCAGGTTCAGCTTCTGCGGGCTGATACGGATCGTGCGCAACACGGCGCGCGCTTCGTTGTCAGCAAGCCTGCGCGGAGCTTTGGCCTTGCCCATGATTATTTCCTCTTCGCCTTCTTATCCGCGCCGTGACCGTAATAGGTCCGGGTCGGAGCGAATTCACCGAACTTGTGACCGACCATGTCCTCGTTCACCGAGACGGGAACGTGCTTTTGGCCGTTGTAGACACCGAAGGTGAAGCCGACGAACTGCGGCAGGATGGTGGAGCGGCGGCTCCACATCTTGATCACCTCATTGCGACCACCTTCACGAACCTTGTCCACCTTCTTCAGAAGGTAGCCGTCGATGAAGGGGCCTTTCCAAATCGAACGAGTCACTTGGCGTTACCTCTTCTTAGCTCTTGCGCTGATGGCGCGAGCGCAGGATGAACTTGTCGGTCGCCTTGTTGGACCGCGTCTTCTTGCCCTTGGTCGGCTTGCCCCAGGGCGAAACCGGATGGCGGCCACCCGAGGTGCGGCCTTCGCCGCCGCCATGCGGATGGTCGACCGGGTTCATGGTCACACCGCGATTGTGCGGACGTTTGCCACGCCACACGGTGCGGCCAGCCTTGCCGTCATTGATGTTGCCGTGGTCCGGGTTGGACACGGCACCGACGGTGGCCATGCAAGAGCCGTGAACGACACGCTGCTCACCCGAGTTGAGGCGCAGGATCGCCATGCCCTGGTCGCGGCCGACAAGCTGGCCATAGCCACCGGCCGAACGAGCGACCTGAGCGCCCTTGCCGGGCTTCAGCTCGATATTGTGGACGATCGTGCCGACCGGCATCGAAGCCAGCGGCATCGCGTTACCCGGCTTCACGTCGACCGATTCGCCGGCCACGATCTTGTCGCCGGGAGCCAGACGCTGCGGGGCGATGATGTAGGACAACTCGCCATCGTCATACTTGATCAGCGCGATGAAGGCGGTGCGGTTCGGATCGTATTCGATACGCTCGACCGTGCCGACGACGTCGAACTTGCGGCGCTTGAAGTCGATGATGCGGTACGTGCGCTTGTGACCACCACCGATGAAGCGGGCCGTGATACGGCCGTAATTGTTGCGGCCGCCCGATTTGGTCAGGCCTTCGGTCAGGCCCTTGACGGGCTTGCCCTTATAGAGGCCCGAACGGTCGACGATGACCAGCTGGCGGGTGCTCGGAGTTACCGGGTTGAATTTTTTCAGTGCCATTGTTCTGTCCTCGCGACCTTGCTCAGAGACCCGTCGCGACGTCGATCGACTGGCCTTCGGCCAGCGTCACAATCGCCTTCTTGACGTCGCTCTGGCGGCCGATCGTGCCGCGGAAGCGCTTGATCTTGCCCTTGCGGACAAGCGTGTTCACGGCCGTCACTTTGACCCCGAACAGCGCTTCGACGGCGGCCTTGATTTCCGGCTTCGATGCCTTTTTGGCTACGTTGAAGACGACCTGGTTCTGCTCGGAAGCCATGGTCGACTTTTCGGTGATCGCCGGCGAGACGATCACGTCGTAATGACGAAGGTCGGTCATTTGAAGCGCTCCTCGAGAGCCTCGACGGCGGCCTTGGAAAGGACCAGCGTGCCGCGGCGCAGAATGTCGTAGACGTTGATGCCCTGAATGGGCAGCACGTCGATGTTCGGGATGTTGGTCGCCGCCAGCTTGAAATTCTTGTCAAGCTCGGCGCCGCCGATCACCAGGGCGTTGCTCAGGCCCAGCGTCGCAAAATTCGCGATCAGCGCCTTGGTCTTGGCCTCGGTCAGCTTCAGCTCGTCGATGATGATGATCGACGCGCTCTTGGCTTTGGCCGAGAGGGCATGCTTGAGGCCGAGCGCACGCACTTTCTTCGGCAGATCGTGCTCGTGGCTGCGCACGACCGGGCCGTGGGCCTTGCCACCGCCGCGGAACTGCGGAGCGCGAGCCGAATGGTGACGGGCGCGGCCCGTACCCTTCTGCTTGTACATCTTGGCGCCGGTGCGGGCGATTTCCGCGCGACCCTTGGCCTTGTGTGTGCCCTGCTGCTTCTTGGCAAGCTGCCAGCGCACGACGCGCTGCAGGATGTCCTCGCGCGGATCAAGGCCGAAAATCTCTTCGGAGAGCTTCAGCTTGCCGGCGTCCTTGCC
This sequence comes from Mesorhizobium sp. M0244, assembly GCF_040321795.1. Lineage (NCBI taxonomy): Bacteria > Pseudomonadati > Pseudomonadota > Alphaproteobacteria > Hyphomicrobiales > Phyllobacteriaceae > Mesorhizobium > Mesorhizobium sp. M0244. The sequence goes on from NZ_JAMYSE010000108.1 coordinate 19,993, forward strand.
GCCAAGCGTCGTAATCTTGAGATCCATTATTCCGCTCCCTCTGTGGCCGGGGCCTCGTTCGTGGCGGCACCATCGGTCGCAACGGCGCGGATCGCAGCGGGCTTCGGCGCATTGGCCGGTAGCGCCACCTTGGCCGCGTCGCGGACCAGGATCCATGCACCCTTCGAACCCGGGACCGCACCGCGGATCAGGATCAGGCCGCGATCGGCGTCGGTCGAGACGACCTCGACATTCTGTGTGGTGACGCGGGTGTCGCCCATGTGGCCGGCCATATGCTTGCCCTTGAACACCTTGCCCGGATCCTGGCGCTGGCCGGTCGAGCCGTGTGTACGGTGCGACACCGAGTTGCCGTGCGTCGCGCGGCCGCCACCCATGTGGTGCCGCTTGATGACGCCTTGGAAACCCTTGCCGATCGTGGTTCCCGTCACATCGACCTTCTGGCCGACGACGAAATGCTCGACGGTGATCTCGGCGCCGACATCGATCATGTTGTCGGCGGAGACGCGGAACTCGGCAACCTTGGCCTTGGGCTCGACGGAAGCGGTCGCGAAATGGCCGCGCATCGCCTTCGACGTGTTCTTCACCTTGGCAAGGCCAACGCCGAGCTGGACGGCGGTATAGCCGTTCTTCTCCTGCGTGCGCTGCGCCACGACCTGGCAGTTCTCCATCTGGAGAACAGTGACGGGAACATGTTCCCCGGCATCGTTGTAGATGCGGGTCATTCCCACCTTCTTTGCAATCACACCTGAACGCATCGGTTCAATTCCTTTAGAGTTCCCTGTCGGGGCTGTCGCCCCTCCACGCCTCTTGTTCCTTCAGAGTTCCGGGTCGCCCCGCTGACCTCTGGTTCCTTAGAGCTTGATCTCGACGTCGACACCGGCGGCCAGGTCGAGCTTCATCAAAGCGTCGACCGTCTGCGGGGTCGGGTCGACGATGTCGAGCAGACGCTTGTGCGTGCGCATCTCGAACTGCTCGCGGCTCTTCTTGTCGACGTGAGGCGACCGGTTGACCGTGAACTTTTCGATCCGCGTCGGCAGCGGAATGGGGCCGCGGACGTTGGCGCCGGTGCGCTTGGCGGTCGACACGATTTCCCGTGTCGAGGCGTCGAGCACCCGGTGATCAAACGCCTTCAGGCGGATGCGGATATTCTGTCCGTTCATGCGTCACTTCCTTGTTCTGGCGCGGCGCGGGCAGCGCCCGCGACAGATCGGTTTAAGTCCAAATTACTCTTTGATGGTGACGACGATGCCGGCACCGACGGTGCGGCCGCCTTCACGGATGGCGAAGCGCAGCTTCTCTTC
>NZ_JAMYSE010000109.1:0-20697 GCF_040321795.1 Mesorhizobium sp. M0244
CGTTCGTCGGATAAACCCGGCGCCGTTTCGCAGCATCATTTTTGAAGCGGCTCGCATGGAAAGCCGCCGCCGTAGCGCAGGCAAGCGCTCCCCACACCGGGCCGGTGGGTCATCTCCGACAGGACCGAAAGCACGTTGCGAGGACTCGGCGAGCGCAACGACATTATCAAGACCATGCAGCGGGCGCTGGAGGAGCACGGCCTCGCCCATGAGCGTGGCGCGGCGCAATACGAAATGCACCGGCGGACCATCACCGAGCCGGTCGTCGGCCGTGTGCTCGCCAAGCGCCTCGCCGGCGACGAGATGAGCGATAAGCTGTCGCTCGTCATCGATGGCATCGACGGTCGCACGCATTATGTCGAGACCGCGGATGCGGCAAAGCTCGACGACATCCAGCGCGGCCATATCGTGGCGCTTGATCCATCCTGCCGAAGGAGGAGCCGCGTGCGGCCGACCGCAACATCGGCAGCGTAGCCGGCGAGGACGGTGTCTATCGGCCGAGCAGACACCTGGAGGCGATCCGCGAGACATTTTTGGAGCAGGGCAAGGACCCGGATGCCTTCGTCCGTTTCCATGTTCGCCGTCTCGGAGCACTGCGCCGGGCCGGCCACGTCGAACGCACCGACGAAGACCACTGGCGCGTTCCGCAAGACCTGTCCGAGCGCGGCATCGCCTACGATGCCCGCAACCGCGGCAAGGACTTCTCCGTCCGCGTGCTCTCGATGCTCGATCTGACGCGCACATCGGCAGCGACGGTGCCACCTGGCTCGACCGGGAGCTTACGGCCAGGACCCCTGTGCCGCTGGTGAGGTCAGGCTTTGGTCTCGACGTCGACAACGCTCTCGACAGACGGGCTGCCCAGCTCGTCAGGATGGGCCATGCCGAACACGATGCGACCAGTGGGACGATCACCTTCTCGCGAGACCTTGTTGCCACGCTGGAGCGCCAGGAGGGTCGCGCGCGTCGGCAAGCAAATGGCCGCTGCGTGCGGCCTCACCTTCGCGCCCGTCCGGCCCGGCAACCATGTCAGCGGCACGCTCCTCGGCCCGATCAGTCTTGCCAGCGGGCGCTTTGCCATGCTGGACGATGGGCTCGGCTTTCGGCTCGTTCCCTGGCAGCCAATGCTGGAAGGGCGCATCGGCCAGCACATCACCGGCGTCGTGCAAAACAGCGGCGGCATCGACTGGAGTTTCGGCAGAAAACGCGGCCTGGGGATCGGGATGTGAGGGCCGGTCCAGCCAAACGCCGCAGGTGGGGCGAGAGCGGTAACTCTTGTCTGGCCCGCAATGAGAAGTTCGCGCCATCTGCAGATCTTCGTTGAGGACTGCGGCGATATGGGAAAGAGGATACAAAGCGGCCCTTGTGGGAGGCGTCCACGGCGTGACGGCCGGATTGAGGTGCGCGCCCGAGACGGCCCAACCGCGTAAGCTAGGGCGGTTACAGCGACGCCGAAGCTGAGGCCGATGCCCAGCGACCGCGCCGGCAGCAGCCCGCCAAAGCCGCCTGTCACCACTGACGCGCAGCCGATGAAGACAAGACAGAAGTGCCGAAAAGCTCGGCGGCGAACGCTTTCATGATCGTATCCCTTGGAATTCTGAGGCCGCACTCTTCACGACTCGAGCCGAATTCAATGCGCCGCTACGGCCATGGACCGGCGGTATGCAGCTAGATTTCTACCCTACACGGACGGATAGAATACCAAGCGACGCGCTCGCAGGGTGGCGTCAGACGCTGTGGGGGATTTTATCGATCGAGACCCGATGATCCTGAACTTCGCGCAGGCCCGGGATATTCTCGGCCAGAACGCGCGATGCAGCCCGGTCCTCTTTGGACCGATAGGTACCCCAAAATGAACCGCCCCGACTGTCACTGTCACGTCGGAATCGCCGACCGATGGCCACGGCGCAGCCCGGAGCGCCTCCAGGAGTTGATCCCGAATACTGCTGTTGTTGGCCGCGGTTCGGACGAGTGGGCTTTCTCTAGCAGTCGCCAGCGGCGATCCAGTCCGGACACTTCGGTGCTTCCGCCGCCCGCAATGCGCTCAGAAATCCATATCCATGTCGTGATGATGATGCTCGTGACCGGGAAGCTCCGGCGGCGGCGGGCCAGGCCCTTCGGCCACCATGACTTCCGTTGTAAGGAGAAGGCCCGCAACCGAGGCCGCGCCCTGGAGCGCCGTGCGCACCACCTTGGCCGGGTCGATGATGCCCTTTGACACCAGATCCCCGTACACGCCCGATTGGGCATCGTAGCCATAGGCGTTGTCGTCGTTTTCGAGGATCCCGGCGATGACGACCGAGCCTTCCAGGCCGGCATTGATCGCGATCTGCCGAGCCGGCCAAGTGATCGCCTTCCTGACGATCGCGATGCCGACCTGCTGGTCCTCGTTGCCGCCCTTGAGCTTCTTGAGCGCCCTGCCGGCGCGCAGCAAGGCGACCCCGCCGCCCGGGAGAATGCCCTCTGCGACCGCGGCTCTTGTCGCGTTCATCGCGTCATCGATGCGATCCTTCTTCTCCCTGACCTCGACTTCGGTGGCACCGCCGACCCGGATCACGGCGACGCCACCGGCGAGCCTGGCCAGCCGCTCCTGGAGCTCCTCGCGGTCGTAATCGGAGGTGGTTTCCGCAAGCTCGAGCTTGATCTCAGCGATGCGGGCCTCGATGCTTGCCCGCTTGCCGGCGCCGCCGACGATCGTGGTGTTTGCCTTGTCGATCATCACCTTCTTGGTGCGCCCGAGCATATCGAGGGAAGCATGCTCGAGCTTGATGCCCAAATCCTCCGAGATCACCGTTCCGCCGGTCATCAGCGCGAGATCCTGCAGCATCGCCTTGCGGCGGTTTCCGTAGGCCGGCGCCTTGACTGCTGCAACCTTGAGAGCGCCGCGCAACTTGTTGACCACCAGCGCCGCAATCACCTCACGCTCGACATCCTCGGCGATGATGAGCAGCGGCTTGCCGGCCTGCACCACCTTCTCCAGCAGCGGCAGTATTTCGTTCAGGCTGGAAAGTTTCTTCTCACTGATGAGGACATAGGCATCCTGCATCTCGACCCGCATCTTTGCGCGATTGGTGATGAAATGGGGCGAGATATAGCCGCGGTCGAACTGCATACCCTCGACGAATTCGAGTTCGGTTTCGAGCGACGTCCCGTCCTCGACAGTGATCAGGCCGTCATTGCCGACCCTCTTCATGGCGTCGGCTAGGCAGCGGCCAATCTCCCTATCGCCGTTGGCCGAGATGGTGCCGACTTGCGCAATCTCGACGTTCGAAGTGACCTTCGTGGCGTTGTTCTTGAGTTCCGCGACGACGGCTTCGACCGCTAGATCGATGCCGCGCTTCAGGTCCATGGGATTCATGCCAGCGGCCACCGCCTTGGCGCCCTCCCGGACGATCGCATGCGCGAGCACGACGGCGGTGGTCGTGCCGTCGCCGGCCTGATAGGAGGTTCTTGTTGCGATCTCGCGCACCATCTGGGCGCCCATGTTCTCGAACTTGTTGTCGAGCTCGATTTCCCTGGCGACGGTCACGCCGTCCTTCGTGACCCGCGGCGCGCCGTGCTCCCTGCCGATCGCGACGTTGCGCCCTAGCGGGCCAAGCGTGACGCTCACCGCATTCGCCAGGGTGTCAATGCCGCGCAGCATTCTGTCGCGAGCCTCGAACGAGAACATGATTTCCTTGGCAGCCATTTTCCTTGAACCTTAAGACCCAATCTTCGGGGAACGTCCGGGCAAGGCGAAGCCTCATTCGGCCGCTCAGGCGAGATTGTCCCGTGGCAGCCCGAGCCGATTCCAGACATCGGACAGAGCTGCCGCGAGCCGATCAATCATGATGTCCTCATGACAGGGTGTCGGCGTGATGCGCAGCCGCTCAGTTCCCTTCGCCACGGTCGGATAATTGATCGGCTGGATATAGATGTCGTGCTCGCTCAGCAGCAGGTCGCTCGCCGCTTTGCAATGCGCCGGATCGCCGACTGCCACCGGAACGATATGGGTGTCGCCCAGGATGACCGGCAGCGCAGCGGCCCCCAGCGCCGCCTTTACCCGCCGGACGCGGTCCTGCTGGCGCTTGCGCTCCCACTGCGAGGTTTTCAGATGCCTGATCGCCGCTGTGGCCGCGGTGCAGATCGCCGGCGGCAACGCGGTGGTGAAGATGAAATCCGGAGCATAGGAACGAACCGCATCGATCAGCACAGCACTTCCCGTGATATAGCCGCCGAGGCAGCCGAAGGCCTTGGCGAGCGTGCCTTCGATCACATCGATCCGGTTCATGGCGCCGTCGCGCGCAGCGATGCCGGCGCCGCGAGGGCCGTAAATGCCCACAGCATGGACCTCGTCGAGATAGGTCATTGCGCCGTAACAATCGGCGATATCGCAAATGCGATTGATTGGCGCGACGTCGCCGCCCATCGAATAGGGACTTTCGAAGACGATGAGTTTTGGCCGATCCGGACCCGCCGCCTTCAACAATTCCGCGAGATGATCGACGTCGTTGTGGCGGAAGATGCTCTTCTCCTTACCGGACCGGCGGATGCCCTCGATCATCGAATTGTGGTTGAGCGCATCGGACAGGATCAGACAACCGGGGATCAGCTTGGCGATGGTCGAGATGCCAGTCTGGTTCGACACATAGCCGGACGTGAAGACCAGTGCCGCCTCCCTGCCGTGGAGATCGGCAAGCTCGCCCTCGAGCTCTACGAGCGGATGGCTGGTGCCGGAGATATTGCGCGTCCCGCCGGCCCCCGTTCCCAGGCGGGTACTCATCGGAGGTCCAAATCGCCGCGGCGCAATGACGTTCTTTACGCCGCCAGGTTTGCCGGTGTGCAACGCTGTGGGTTCCGCCATCGCCCGATTCCCCTGCTTGCATACGAATTATGTCGAAGCGCGATCCGCGCCGATCCCGCTCGCATCGTTCTTCACGACCCGCGTTCAGGAAGGTCGAAGTTGAGCTGCAACATTCGCGCTATGTTTATCAGAATCGTCTCGCAGACCTTATCTTGATTAGGATCCAGATATTTGACAGTCCAGTTTGCCCCGTTCTCCTTGGTTTCGAGCCGCTGAATCACAAAATCGGTGACGTCCCCGCATCCCGGCTCCTTATGAAGATCCGCGAGGATCAATGCCTTAAGCTCCGAAGCTTCCTTTGTATGTCTTTGCATGGCCGCTCTCCTTCCGGAAGACAACTTCTATGGATCGATCAACTGCAAAATCATGATCTCCGTCAGGGATCGTGTCATCGCACCAGTTCACGCAACCTAGCGGCGATGCCGCTGCTTGGTGTGTCAGAGTCTAGCCCCTCCACGAATTGCCCCTGCGGGTTCATGATGTAGATGTGGGTGCCGTGATCCATTAGGTAGTCGCCACCGCCCGCTTCGCCCTGGCGCGCCACGCCATAGGCGCCATATGCCTCCGAAACCGCAGCGATTTGTTGTGGGCTGCCGGTCAGCCCCACGATGCGCGGATCGAACGCCGCGGTAAAGCTTCCCATCACCTCAGGCGTGTCGCGTTCGGGATCGACGGTGATGAAGAGCGGTTGCAGTTTTGCGGCGTCGGGGCCGAGTTCCTCAATCGCCGCGGCGATTTCGGACAGAGTCGTCGGACAGATGTCGGGACAAGACGTATAGCCGAAGAAAACCAGCAGCCATTTGCCGCGATAAGTGTCATCGGTGACCGTCGTTCCGTCCGGCGCCGTGAGCGTGAAGGGGCCACCGACCGTCACAGGCGCCGTGTCAGCTCGCACGAGCGGTTGGCAGATCGACAGGGCCGCTGCGAATATGATGCAGAAGAGGGTATGCGGACCGTAGGCCCAGGGGCGGAGGAGTCCATGCCGTCGCTTCATCAAGTACCTCCGGCACTTCGAGAATGACGCGCCAAAACCCCCGCGTGTGTTTGTGATTAACAAACTCGCCTAAACCGCCCCACTTTATCATATTTTGTTGCTGGATGGCTAGACATGGCACTGGTTTGGCTCTATTTTTAAAAGTTGCCCCTCATCTCTCTTGAAGGAGGTGGCTTTTATGACGATTCGCGAATTGATGAGCGGACTAGCGGCCATCGCTTTCGTGGCGGCAATGTCCGCGCCTGCGCAAGCCTACGAAGTGGGTCCGGTCACGGGAGGCGGAACGATCGAGGGTACGATCGTCTACCGCGGCGATGTGCCGACAACAAAGATCATCCCCACCAAGAATATCGAGGTGTGCGGCGACCCCCGCGAGGAGCCGCTGATCGAAGTCGGCAGCGATCAGGCCGTGCTGAACGCGGCGGTGCAGCTGGTCGACGTGGCACAGGGAAAGGCCTGGCCGCAGCCCGGAAAGCTGCCTGAGCTTAACAACCTCAAATGTCGCTTTGAGCCCGCGGTGCAGATGATACCGGCCGGATCGTTGGAGGTGGTCAACAGCGACCCAGTGCTCCACAACACCCACGGCTATTATGGCAAGCGCACCGCCTTCAACGTGGCGTTGCCCAATAAGGGCCAGCGTATACCGGTCGAACTGAAGCGTGCCGGCACTGTCCGCATCGATTGCGACGCGCATGGCTGGATGGAGGGCTGGGTCTATGTGGTGGACAATCCTTACTACGCGGTCACCGGCGCCGATGGCAAATTCAGCATAACCGATGTTCCGCCGGGGGAATACAAGCTCGTGGCGATCCATCCCTTCACCGGGCCCATCGAGCAGCCTGTAACGGTAGAGGAGAATAAGGCCACCAGTCTGACGATTGAACTGAAAAAATAACAAAATGGGCGACCCACTGATTCAACAGGGTCGCGTTCCTGCGAGAAGACCGACGCTTTAAGAAACGGTCTGCACTGAGGAGGAACCCTGATGTCTGACGAGCTTGACCGCATTCGGCGCGAAATGCATGCGGTGCTGCAGCAGCCTGGCGTACGCCCCGACGACTCGCTCCAAATCACCCGCCGCACCTTCATTCACAGATCGCTGCTGTTCGGCGCTGCTTCCGTCGGCCAGACCTTCGCGTGGTGGCCGCTGCTCAACACCATCGACGTCGCTCACGCCGCCGAAGCGCCCTTCAAGTTTGCCTGGATTTCGGACACCCATCTCTACGAGAGATCCCTCAACACGCGCTTCGTCGACAAGGTGGTGCGCGCCGTGCAAGAGGTCCAGGCCATGGATCCGCCGGCCGACTTTCTGATCTTCGGCGGCGACCTGGCCCAGCTCGGAAAGATCGAGGAACTTGAGCTTGGCGTTGAGCTCCTCAAGGATCTGACGATCAAGAAATACTACATCCCGGGCGAGCATGACTGGTATCTGGATATGGGCAAGAAGTGGGGCGAGTTGTTCGGCCAACCCAACTGGACCTTCGATCACAAGGGCGTGCGCTTCATTGGGCTCGATACGGTCAGCCGGGGACCGGACTACTGGACAGCGAAGAAGATGACGCCAGAGGAGCGCATGGGCCATATGGCTACCCTCGACGGCACGGTTGCCGGCGCGTGGGCCGGCGTCGGCCGCGACCAGCTCGACTGGATGCAGAAGACACTCGCCGACTGGGATAAGTCCAAACCGATCGTCATCTTCAGCCATAATCCGCTGTACGAGTACTACCCGCCCTGGAACTTCTGGGTGCGCGACTGGCGCGAAGTGAATGACGTGCTGAAGCCTTATACCAAAGTCACCAACATCCACGGTCATGTGCACCAGGTGCTCTACAACGAGATCGGCAGCATGCGCTCGATCGGCATGCTGGCGACCTCCTGGCCGTGGCCGTATGCGCCGGAAGGCCTGCCCAAGCTTACCAAGCCGATGATCCGTGTCGATCCGGGCGATCCCTTCGACGGGGTCGGTTGGGAAACCGTGAACGTCAACGCCGACGATAAGGTCGATGTCGAGTACATCATGTGGGGCCGCAAGGAGGTGTTCGTCCAGTCGCCGGAGGACCACGACAAGAGCGTTGCGGAGGTCATACGGTCACGCATCGCCGACAAACAGTACCCATGGGCAAATCCATAAGGGCGGTGGCTATGATAAACACATCGACATTCCTCTGCATTCTGAGGCGTTCCAGCGTCGCCGGAGCAGTCGTCGCAGCTGCCGTCGTCGGGCCGGCCAGTGCCAACAAGGATCCGGTGACGCCAAAGCAGCTGAAACTCTATCAAGAAGCGTTCATGGAGGAGGTCAGGAAAGGAGACCTCCTGTTCCATGGTGATGCGGCGATGAAGGAGCAATTGGGCGTCAAGCTGTCGAACACCGGGTGGGCCTGCGCCATGTGCCATCCGATGGCCTCCGATACCCACCCGCAGGCGTTCCCGAAGTTCCAGGCGTCGATGGCCAAGTTCGCGACACTGCGCGACATGATCAACTGGTGCATCGAGAAACCGAGCCAGGGCGAGAAGATCGATCCCGAATCGGAGGCGATGAAGGCGCTCGAGGCGTACATCACCTGGTCGAACAGCGGCTCGGTGTTGGTGCCAGGCAAATACTAGTCTCGTCGATAGCCGGGGGCACCGGCTTCAGGGAGCGCGAAGCGAGTCCGCCATCGGAGTGATACCTCGATGGGGAACGGTGGGCTTAAAGCAGTCGTGCGGCCCGGGAACCGCGCGGGAAGGGCTATGCGTTGGCAGAGACTGCGATGGTGCTGCGCGGCAAGTTCGCGAATGTGGACCTGGATGCGCTGGTCGACAACCGGGTCGTGCGGACCTGGCTTTATTTCGGCATGTTCTGGCTGATGGTGACGCCATCCGTCGGCGTCATGATTTCGGGCACCTTCAACTACCCCGACTATCTCGGATCGGGGAACCTCGAGCTCACCTTCGGCCGGCTGCGCCCGGTCCACGTCAACGGTGTCATCTTCGGCGCCTTCTCGACGCTTTTCATCGGCCTTTGCTACTATCTCGTGCCGCGTCTGTCGGGGGTGCGGGTGATATGGTCGGAGTGGTCGGTTCTTCTCGCATGGGTCTGGAACGTCGCAACGCTTGCCGGTTTGGTCGGCTTGCTGCTCGGCGACAGTGACGGTTTGGAAGCCGGAGAGCTTCCGCTCTACGCGAAGGTCGCATTCTTCATCGTGGTGGCTGTTGCTACCGCGCAGTTCCTGATCACGATCAGTCGAAGGCTCGAGCCGGCGATCTATGTCGCGCTATGGTACCTGATCGCCACTTTCGTGTGGACGACAATGAACTTCGTGCTTGGAAGCTTCATCCTGCCATACACGATCTCGGGCATCAACAGCGCCGCCTTCCATGGCCTCTATCTCCACTACATCGTCGGGCTGTGGATAACGCCCGCGGGCTACGTGATCATCTACTATTTCCTGCCGGTCAGCGCGCGAAATCCGCTCTATGCACATAAGCTCTCGCTGGTAGGCTTCTGGTCCCTGGCACTGTTCTACCCGTTCGTCGGCATTCACCATTACCTCTACAGCCCGATCGCGGACTGGGCCGAGACCTTGGCCATCGTCACGTCGATGCTGCTGATCATTCCGGTGTGGACGGTGCTGGTGAACTTCTTCGGCACCATGATGGGCAGGTGGCATGAGTTCGGCAGGAACTTGCCGGCGAAGTTCCTGATCATGGGCTCGCTCATGTATCTCGTCGGCTGCTTCCAGGGCTCGACCGAGGCGCTGCGGCAGCTGCAGCAGCCGACCCATTTCACCGATTTCGTCATCTCGCATTCGCATCTCACCGTGTTCGGCACCTTCGTCGTCTGGGCGATGGGGGGCCTCCTCTATACTTGGCCGCGGCTGTTCGGGCGCGAACTCTGGTCCTTCAAGCTCGGCAACTGGTCGTTCTGGCTGATCACCGTCGGCATCACGACCATGGGCCTGGTCCTCACAGCGGGCGGGCTGCAGCAGGGTTATCAATGGATGAATGGGGTCGAATGGCTCGACTCGCTCGTCTGGATGAAGCCCTACTGGCTGGCGCGGACCCTGGCAGGCATCAGCATGGATTTCGGTATGTCGCTGCTGGTGGTGAATCTGATGCTGACCGCACTGACCAGCCCGGCGACTGAGGCGCGACGCGCCCGCGGGCCGGTGGAGGCGCCTATCCCGGCCCCGGCGGGAGGGCCCGCGCAGTGAACGTTCGCTTCTTCGCGCTGTTCGCCGGCGTCTTCTGTATCACCCTTGCGGTGATCACGCAGGGCGTGCTGCCCTTCGTGGAGCCGTCCTCGCGAACTACGCGCGTGACCTCGGTGGTGCGCACGGATTTCGGCCAGCTGAAATGGACGGTTTCAGAGGCGACGGACTACACCGAGCAGCAGCGTCGCGGCCGCAACATTTACCTGCGCGAAGGCTGCTGGTACTGCCATTCGCAATTCGTGCGGCCGGTGACCGGCGAGATCCGCCGCTGGGGACCGGTCAGCGAGGCGGGCGAATACGCCTATGACGTGCCGCACCTGTTAGGCACACGCCGGATCGGACCGGACCTGACGCGCGTCGGCCTGAAATACAGCGACGAATGGCACCTGGCGCACTTCTACAATCCGCGGATGCTGGTGCCGGACTCGATAATGGCGCCGTATCGCGGCCTCTTCCACGAGCCCGATGCAGCCGTCCGTATCGTTGACGACGGAGCTGGCAATCGGACCCTGGAAAGGACAGAGGCCACCAAAGGCCTGTTCGACTTCGACAGCAAGCAAGCGATCCAGCTGACGCCCAATGCGTACGGGTTGCTGTTCGTGCCGCTGAAGGCGCGCGAAAGAAAGCCGATCATCCTGACGCCGAACGACGAATACACAGGCGAAACCGTCAGCATCGCGGCGGAGACGGAATCGCTGGCGGCGCTTGTTTCCTACGTCCAGAAGCTCGGCACGAACCGGGGTAAATGGCGCGATCTTTTCGAGCCGCAAAGCCTGGAGGTCATGGATGCGACGATGCCGCGCTCCGAGGAATGGATTGCTTATGGCAAGGAAGTCTATGAGCGCCGCTGCATCGGTTGCCACGGTGCCAAAGGCGACGGCAACGGGCCGGCCGCCACCTTTATGTTTAACCAGCGGCCCAGGAACTTCACGTCCGCAGTCTTCAAGTTCAGATTGACAAAGGAGCCCCTGCCCACGGACGGCGACATGCTGCGCACCATTACCCGCGGCATCCGCGGCACGGCAATGCCCCCTTGGTACGAACTGCCGCTCAACGATCGGCTGGCGGTGATCCAGTACATCAAGTATGAGCTAGCGGTTGACCGTTCCAATCCCGCCAGTCCTTACGCTTTCTTCGTCGAGGAACCGCCTGGCCCACCGTTGTATATCGGGCGCCCGCCGACCCCGTCCCAGACGATGCTGGACCGTGGCAAGGAGGTTTGGCAGGTGGCGAAGTGCTGGGAGTGCCACGGCCAAGGTGGCAAGGGCGACGGCGAGAAGGCGGCCGGCCTCAAGGATGATATCGGGTTCGCCACCGTGCCGGCCGACCTCACCAGCGGCCAGTTCAAGTCTGGCCCGGCCGTCGAAGACATCTTCCGGACGATAACTACCGGCCTCAGCGGCACGCCGATGCCGTCCTATCGGGATGCCTTTCCGGACGAGGACCGGTGGGCGCTTTCCTATTTCGTGGTGGCGCTTTCCGCCTATAAAGACCCGCTCTCGCTGCAGCCGCTGTCGATCAAGAAGGAGGCCCGCGCGGCGCTGAACGATCTGGAACTGGTCGCTGACAAGCCGGAGCGAGCCTATGTGCCCGATCCGTCGGTGCCGGCGTCCGGCCCGCCAGCTCCGCCTGGCGAGGAACAGGCGCCCGCCGGAGGTTAGCGCATGCTCGGTTTTGAAGTCACCGGACCCTATGCGGGCGCCATGCTGATGAGCCTGGCGGCCCTGTTCTTGTTCATCTGGGGCGTCCTGTCCGGCGCGTTGAGCGGCACCGATAAAGCCGCCAACGGGTTTTTTGAAAGGGAAATGGAGAATGAGCGATCTGCAGAGCAGCGATCCGGAGAGCCCGACGCATCCGGAACTGGATGTGCGTCAAAGCTCGCACCCTGAACTGGAGGACTATGCCGGCGGCCTGATACAGGCGCGTGTGGGATTCATTCCGCTATGGCTTCTCGTCGTGTACGTGCTGCTGTTCGCCTGGGGGCTGTACTACATGTATGCTTATTGGGGCGGGCTCGGGCCCGGCCGTCTGTTCTAAGTAGGCGGTCCGCAAAGGCTGGTAAGACAGGAGTGATGGAGACCATGATAGCCAAAATTCTCCTTGGGGTCGCCGCATTGAACCTCCTTTTCCTGTGCTTCGAGCTGGCGATAAACGTGCTTCGTCTTTATTTCGGCTGACATAGGAGCAGCGGATGCTACAGGACACCGTCTTCAAGCTTGCTGACGCCGGCTTGCCGCAGATGCTTGGCTTCCTCATCTATGGCGGCTGCACCGTCGGCTTTATCCTCTTTCTTTTATATCTTGTGCGGCAATAGCGCCGCGTCCGCGCCACTGCGCAAACGCCAATGATCTACTACCTCGTGATCTTCACCGCTGGATTTGCAGGCAGCTTTCATTGCATCGGCATGTGCGGCGGCTTTGCCTGCGCGCTGGGCCGCGATCAGCGAGGGGGAGGCGCAACCGTCCTTCGCCACCTGCTCTATAATACCGGCCGATTGACAACCTATTGCTTTCTGGGCGGGCTCGCGGGCGCGATCGGTCAGGTCATCTGCAGCACGCAAGGTCTAACGGCGGCGCCGCTCTTGAACGGCTCCCTCGACATCGCCCAACGAATTCTCGCAATCGTCGCTGGCCTGCTCATGATTGCCATGGCGTTGCAGTTCTTCGGCTTGCTGCAGGTCTTTCATCGCCTTGCGATCGGATTTGGCGGCAGCACATTTGCATTGTCCCTGCGCGGTCTGTTGACGGCCCGGAGCAGCGCCGCACCGCTCGCCTTTGGCGTTTTCAACGGCTTCCTGCCATGTCCCCTGGTCTATGCCTTCGCCGCCCAGGCGGCGAGCACCGCCGGAGCGCTTCCCGGGTTTCTCGTCATGGCATCGTTCGGACTGGGAACCTTCCCCGCGATGTTGATGATGGGCGGCGTTGGCCGGATACTCGGGCCAGCCTGGCGGCGGCGCGGCGTGCGGCTGGCTGGTGGCTTTATTCTTTTGCTCGGCGTCATCACGCTCGGCCGTGGTCTCCTGCCTTCCGACGCGCATATCGGCCTTGCCTGGCTGGGCGGACATCCCGCATGACTGCGCATGGCAATATCCTCTGTAGCCATTGTTCGCTGCCCGTCGGCCTGCGCCCGATGGAGCGCAGGCTCAACGGTGAGGCTTGCGCGTTCTGCTGCTACGGCTGCTGCATCGCCTTTCAGGTGAAGAGCGGCAGACACGAAGAGTGGGAAGCCGCCTGGCTTCTGATCCAGCTCGGCGTGGGAGGCTTTCTCTCCATGAATATCATGATGTTCAGCCTCCTCCTCTATTCGGACGCGTTCACCGGCGTCGATGCGGGCGTGCTGCCGTGGATTCACTTTTTGCTCTGGATCTTCGCCACGCCGGCGGTGGTGATTCTCGGCGGACCCTATCTGCGCGACATGTGGCTCAATGGCATTCAGGGACGAGTGACGTCGTCGGCACTCATCGTGCTTGGCGTCGCTGCCGCTTACCTCTATTCGGCATTTGCCGTGTTCGAGGGCAGCACGCATGTCTATTTCGACACCGCCGTGATGGTGCTGATGCTATTCACAGTTGGCCGCTATCTCGAGGCTGTTGGCCGCGCCAGGGCGGCGCGCGACCTCGAACCACTTCTGGCCGCAGAAAGCGAGAGCGCGACCGCGGTCGATGGCGCGGCAGAGATCCGCCGTCCGGTGCGGGAGGTGACGGCCGGCATGCTGGTGCGGGTCCGGCCGGGCGAGCGCATTCCGGTCGACGGCGTGGTTGTCGAGGGGGAATCGAACACCGATGAAGCCGTGATTACCGGAGAAAGCCGGCAAGTGACAAAGCGCGCCGGCTCCAAGGTGATTGCCGGTAGTATCAATATCGACGGCCCGCTCCTGATCCAAAGCAGCGGTGACGGAACCGCAACCCGCTGGGCACGGATTTGCCGGTCGGTGCGCGAAGCGCTGGGCCGTCGCAGTCCAACCCAGCGCCTTGCCGATCGCGTCGTTGGCGTGTCCGTGCCGCTCGTCCTCGCCCTCGGCGGGCTGACGATCGTTTACTGGGCCCAGTCATTGCCGTTCGATCGGGCGTTGCTGACTGGCCTCTCGGTGCTGGTGGTTGCCTGTCCTTGTGCCGTCGGCCTCGCTGCTCCGATGGCGATATCGCTCGGCATCGGCCGGCTGGCGCGGCACGGCTGCCTCGTCCGCGACCCCGGCGTGCTCGAGACCCTCGCGCGTGTACGGTTGCTCGCCTTCGACAAGACCGGCACTCTGACGGCGGGCAAAGCGCGTCTCGTCGGCGTCGACCGCGAGGAGGTCGGCATCGACGAAGTACTGGCGCGCGCCGCCGGTCTGGAGCGCCATTCCGAGCATGGTCTGGCGCGGGCCATCGCGGCAGCCGCCGCTCAGCGGTGCATCTCGCCGCTCGTCACCCGCGAGGTCCGGACGGTTCCCGGCCGTGGCATCCGCGGCAGCGCCGAAGGCCGGCCCGTGGCGGCAGGGAACGGCAGATTGATGAATGATCTGGGCTGGCCGCTTCCCCCCTCGCTGGCCGAGCGTGCGCGGTCGCTGGAGGCGAGCGGTCATTCGGTGGTCTATGTCGGTTGGGGCGAGCGGGTTCACGCCGTGCTGTCGCTCGATGATTCGCCGCTTCCCGAGGCGCAGGCCGCGATCGCGGCCCTGCGTGAGCGCGGGCTCGACGCCACGCTGTTGACCGGCGACTTGGCGCAAGCGGCGGAGCGGATCGCGGCCCTGGTCGGGATCAAGGACGTCCAAGCGGGCCTTTCGCCGGAGGCCAAACGGCTGGCCCTGGATCGACTCCGCCATGACCACGATTCGGTGGCGATGGTCGGCGATGGACTGAATGACGGGCCGGTTCTGGCCGCCGCAGATGTCGGTATTGCCGTCGGCTCCGCCACCGATCTCGCCCGCGAGACTGCGGCGCTCGTGCTGCCTGCGGACGGGTTGTGGATGCTGCCCTGGATCGTCGACGTGGCCCGCGCGGTCCGCAGGACCATCTTGACCAACCTTATGTGGGCGTTCGGCTACAACCTTGTCGCCCTGACGTTCGCAGCATTCGGACTTCTGCAGCCAATCCTTGCGGCGGCGGTCATGGCCGGCTCGAGCATCCTCGTGGTGGTGAATTCGCTGCGGCTGGAGCGGCTGCCCGATCCTGTTGCAACGCTGATCCCGGAGCAACGATCCGGCGCCGAGGCGGAGCGCGCCCAGGATGGTGCCGGCATTTCCGCAATGGCCGGCCCGGCCGTCGAGCGGAGTTGAGTTACGTTTCAGCCAAACACGTCGTGCGTGAAGGCGTCGTACCAGCCTTCCGCGGCGCGCGCAGCCTGCCGGCGGATATCGGCGCTCTCGCCCACCTTGCTGACGAAGCTGATGACGCTCTTGAGCTTCCCGTCGACGGGCTTGAAGCTGATGGCGTTGCTGAACGCATCGTCGGGCGCGAGATAGGTGTAGCAGGTGTTGAACAAATGCGCCGGGAAACGCGCTGATCCGGTGAGATCGGCCGCGATGGCAAAGGCGCAGGCTTTGGCCTGGCTGTTGGCGCAGAAGGCGGATTTCGGCATATCTCCGCCGATGATCGCGTCGCCGACCAGATGGACGCCGGGCTGCAGCGCCGATTCGAAGGTGACCGGATCGACCGGACACCAGCCCGACTGATTGGCGAGCCCTGCCTGCTGCGCCAAGCGCCCGGCCATTTGCGCCGGGATGACATTGGCCACCGCGGCCTTGAATGTTGCTCCCGCGGTGATCACCGACCGGGTCTTCGCGTCGATCGCCGTGACCCCGCCGGTGAACTGGGCCGGTAGCCATTCGATCATTCCCGGATAGTGGCGGTTCCAAGCGTCCTGGAACAGGTCCTGCGCGTTGAAGCTGTCTTTCGAATCGAGGATCAGAATTTTGGCCTTGGGTTTGCTGCGCTGGAAATAGGAGGCGATGAGCGAAGCGCGCTCATAGGGGGCGGGCGGACAGCGAAACGGATTCGGCGGGACGACGATGACGAATAGGCCGCCCTCCTCCATGCTTTCCAGTTGCTGGCGCAACAGCTTGGTTTGCGGCCCTGCATTCCAGCCGTGCGGCATGATCTCCATCGCAGCTTCGTCATAGCCCCTAAGCGCCCGATCCCTGAATGCGATGCCCGGCGCAACAACGAGACGGTCGTAGCTGAGCTTCGAACCGTTGTTCAGCGCAACGGTTTTCGCCGCCGGGTCAATTGCTTCAGCGGACTCATGAACGACGGTGATGCCGTATTGCCTTGCCAGCGCTTCATAACCATGGCTGAGCGATTTGAACGGGCGGAGCCCGGCGAGATAGAGATTGCTGAAGAAGCAGGTCGTGTAGCTCTGCCGCGGTTCGACCAGGATCACCTCGATAGCCGTGGCGCTGACGGCGAGATATCTGGCGACCGTTGCGCCGCCGATACCGCCGCCGATCACGACGACACGCGCCTTGGCCTGGCCCCGCGCCTTCGGCTGGTTGAGCGCCGTTAGCAACGCTGCTCCAGTCAGGCGGCCGAACTCGCGACGCGTCCAGAATTTCATGGCGCGCTACTTTCCCTGCGCTGCGACATAGCGCGCGACGCTCGCGATCTCCTCGTCGCTGAGCGACAGCGCGATAGCGTGCATGATGTGATTTGGACTCTCGCTCGCCCGGTAGGCAAGCAGGGCGTTGGTGAGCCTCTCCTCACCAAGCCGGATGATGCTGGGAACGCCTGTGCCGCCGCCATCGAGGCGATGGCAGGACGCACAGGTCGCGGCGAGTTGAGCGCCTTGATCGGCCCCCGCCGCCGCGCCGGATTGGCTGACGAGAAGCACGAGGCCCGTGGCAATCGCAGATCTCGCGACGGGGCGCATGCTGAATACCCGTCTGTTTCGGAGTTTTCCGGTCACGCTCCCACTCAACTTGTCACGCCATAATTCGCGCAGCTCGATTGCGTCGCCACCTCAACCGACCGTGAGCCGGTGCGACAACGTGTAGACGGCACCACCGTCCTCCTCCCAGACGAAATCGAGCCGGCCGCTCTCCGTCGCGCGCAGGGAAAATTCGAAGAACGGGTTAGCCGAAATCGCCTCGTGGAGATCGACGCTGAACACCACGGATTGGTTGTAGCGGCAGACAAACCTGTTGATGATCTTGCGCGGGATTACATTGCCTTGATCATCATGGCGTAGCCCTGTTTCCATCTCATGGCTGATGATGGTCTTGACCTGACAAAACTCTCCCTTCGCGGCAGCGCTCGGCACGATCACGCGTGGTGTCGGGGTAGTCACTGTCTCTCTCCGATCTCAGGCACAGCCATCCGTGGCGACACGGACCCACGTCGTGGTCATCAGCAAATTGCCGTCATTCATTTCGGCGACAGCGACGACATGTTGCGGTTTGGCAAGACGGATGCGTGTCGACACGCGAGGTAGACTGCGTTGTGGGACGAAATGGAAACTGGCGACTTCGATAAGCGGGTTTCGCGGCGCGAACACGCGCATTTGCCTCACATGGTCGGCCTCAGTCATGGGGCTGTCGATGTAAAGACTCATGGGTACGGTATAGCCGGTCGGGAAGTCCCTCGGCATTATCAGGTGAAGGCGATCCGATACCGTGGCCGTCCGTCCGGTGAGCTGTTCGACGAGATCCAGCGCTTCATCGTTCGCACGCGCGCTCTGCGGCGAGAAGAGCGCGACTCCGGCAAAGCCTGCACTCCCTGCGATCAACACATCGCGGCGCGTCAAGCTCATCGTCCCGGTCTCCAAACCCTGCCACCTCTTTAGGCCACCTTAAGAACACATCGGCGGCCGCAGGCAGCGCACTCGGACACATGAGTGCGGCAGCTTCTGCTAAATTTAGCACCGACAACCGCTGGGAGCAATCTCGCGGAAGTGCCCATGGACGTCCTTTAAACCAATGCATTCTGTTCAATAACGATATTCAACTATTCAACTTGCACGATGGAGTTTGCGGCGGCCTAAAACCAATAGAAGCGTTGGAAGTTCCTGCTCGACCGCTTCCAGCGAGAGATATCTCGCCGCCATCGGCCTGCTTGGCACAAGTGGATAGCCTCGGTACGTCATCGGAACCGGTCAATGCGAGCGAGTTCCTGATTGCCCTTTCGGTCTCGTTTAGATTCCTCGCCGCGATTCTTACCGGCCGTTGGGAGCACGCCGGCGGTTTCTGCGACTACCTAACTTCGTTTGCCGGCCTGATCGCTGGAGGCGTTTTTGCGGACCGCAGTCGGGATAGATGGTCACAGGCATTGCGGGAAAGAACGCTCTTGCGGGTTGTCGGATCTCTGATCACACTCTTGGCCTGCTATCAGATGCTCGAATTAACTGGAGCGCTCGAACCGCGCCAGCGCAATGTCTGATTTACAAGCATGCGCGACATTCATGATAAGGCTGAAAAAGGACGGGTTAGGGTCATGGACGCCGGTTCCGTCGAACGCCCGGTTTCTGGAAAGGAAATCGGCTCCCGAAGGTCTCGAGTGGGTCAAAGGCGTGAATTTGACGACATCACGGTCTCAATCAGCGCGGATAGAGATTTCAGTTTCGAACGGAAACGGGAAGCTGAAAGAGCTGGCGGAATTGCCGGTGCAATGAAAGAATCAGCCCAGCGAACTTTCAGCTCCGTCCAGGCGAAAAGGACGGAATTCGGCATTTGCATGCGATCTCGACATTTCGGAAATACACGTCGAGGGTAATCGACCTGCCTGGCAATCGAGTCATGCTGAGGTTGCCGCCGCTCGCGCAGGCGATCATTCCACAAAACAAGTTTAAGAAGCGGCTCCCCTAGCTTTGCGGCGGGGATAACCCATAAGTTCACTCTTTGTTCTTTTCCGAAAACGCGTGGCGAGATATAGTCTGGCGTGGTCCTAAAACAGATTCCTCAGGGAGGCAGCGCGCAGATGACCATCCAGCCCACCAATACCATGCTGCAGGGGGACAGGATTCTCAATGGACCGACGATCAGCTGCCCAAGCTGCAAGACGGAAATCAAGCTCAATGAGTCGCTCGCCGCCCCTTTGATTGCCGCCACGCGTGAAGAATACGAAATGCGCCTGACGCAGAGCAAGGCATCGATGGCTGCCAGAGAAGAGGAGCTCAAGCGCCAGCAGGCCGAGATCGCCGCCGCCAAAGAGGAGATTGCCAACCAGGTGGCAGAGCAAATCAAGCTTGAGCGTGCCGGGATCGCGGTCGAGGAAGCCCGCAAGGCAAAATTGCTGCTTTCGGTAGACCTGGAGGACAAGGATAAGAAGCTTGCCGAGCTGGAGGCGACGTTGAAGGCGCGCGACGAAAAGCTCACCGAGGCCCAGCAGCAACAGGCGGAATTCCTGAAAAAGCAGCGTGCGCTTGACGATGAAAAGCGAGAGATGGCGCTGACCATCGAAAGGAAGATCCAGGAAGGATTGGACGCCGTTCGCGTCAAGGCGAGGTCGGAAGCCGAAGACGGCCTTAAAATGAAGGTTGCGGAAAAGAAGAACAGATCGCCGGCATGCAGCGTCAGATTGAGGAGCTGAAGCGCCGTGCGGAACAGGGTTCCCAGCAGCTGCAGGGTGAAGTGCTGGAGCTCGAGCTGGAAGCCCTCATTGCCAGCCGGTTCCCGATGGACATCATTGAACCGGTTGCCAAGGGTGAGTTCGGCGGAGATGTTCTGCACCGCGTGGTCGGTCCGGCCGGCCAGCCATGCGGCGCCATTTTATGGGAGTCGAAACGCACCAAGAACTGGAGCCAGGGTTGGCTGGGGAAGCTCAGGGCCGATCAGCGGGCCGCAAAGGCGGATATCGCGCTTATGATCTCGGAAGCGCTGCCTCCCGGTGTGGAAACCTTCGATCTTCTGGACGGGGTCTATGTCGCCCATCCCAAATGCGCGATGCCGATCGCCATCCTGCTCCGGCAATCCCTTATCGAGCTGGCGAACTCCCGCCTCGCCCAGGACGGCCAGGCTACCAAAATGGAGCAGGTCTATGGCTATCTGACCGGTCCGCGGTTTCGCCATCGCGTCGAGGCCATCGTCGAAAAGTTCTCTGATATGCAGGAGGACCTGGCAAAGGAACGCAAGGCCACAACACGCCTGTGGGCCAAGCGGGAGGCTCAAATACCAGGCGTAATCGAGTCGACCGTCGGGATGTACGGCGATTTGCAAGGTATCGCTGGAAAGGTGATGCAAGAAATTGAGGGCTTGGAGGTTCTGGCCATCGAAGCATCTCTGCCCGATGCCGAATAGGCAATCGGCATGGAGCCAACAGAAAAACGATTGGCAATCTGGAACGGCTTGCCAGACGAACAGGGGACGGACCAACACGCGCACGACGCGGGATGCGTTGCCATGACCGCGGTGCAGAACAGGCATCGCAATAGTGCCCAATGCATTCGTTGCGTTTGGCGCCAACCGCCACTATGAAACGGACAATTTCGCCGACTGTCTTTCAAGCCGCCAGGAGAGTTTCGTGACAGAAGAAGCTGAAAGCAATGCCGACAACCTGATCGAACTCACTGCCGACGTCGTCTCGGCCTATGTCTCGAACAATCCGGTTCCGGTCGGTGACTTGCCGGCCCTCATCAGTCAGATCCACGCCGCATTGAAGGGCACCGGCGGCGGCGGTGTTGCGCCGGATAAGTCCGGGGTTCTCAAGCCTGCCGTGCCGATCAAGAAATCGGTCACTCCGGACTACATTGTCAGCCTTGAGG
>NZ_JAMYSE010000110.1:0-20072 GCF_040321795.1 Mesorhizobium sp. M0244
ACTTAGGGCAAGGAGGCCGCCTCGACCCAATCGCAACTCGTCGCGGCGAAAAGAACGCCTGGCTTAATCACCGACTTCTTCAACACAATCGGTCATGTCACGACGATGCTCGTGCTGGCCCAGGTGTCTCTATAACTAAGTTCGAACACCAGAAGCTGACATTCCGCTAATGGCCCGATCAAGACGTTCGGCGCATTGCCGCTAAGCGTCCGCTTTGCTGCGCAATCCCGCCGTGTGCAGGTCTTTTCACTATGCGGCCGCCGAATCCATATGAGGACTTTGCAGGCCTAGTCGAGGGCAGAGCAATACGCTAGCTTCTCACTGACTTCGATCGGCTTCTCCGCGGTTTGCAGCCATCCCAGCAGGATCGCAGCTTCGGGAAACATGGGTGCTGGCGAGCATCATCGCGCCATGGCGTAGAAAAGGCGATGGCTCCCCGGCCGAACGAAACTGCGAACTCCGAGCTGCCGATTCCCCTCAGTACTACGCCAGAGCCCATTGTCAGGTTGCGGAAGCGTGATCGCGACCGCGCCGAGCGGATTCCGCTTGCCGGTGGCCCGAAGCCGACATTGAGGGAGCGGGCCGGCTCGCTGGCTGTTGAGAAGGGTGAAGTCCGGACAAAAGATCTGACCGACATCGGCGTTCCTCGCTGCTGCCTCGCCAGGATGTGCGAGGAAGGTTTGCTCATGAGGGCGGGCTATGGACTGTACCGCGCCGCAGGTCCCAAAGCAGCCTGATCGCACGATACGAACAGCTCTTGCGGGCGTAAGATGCGGACGAAAACCGAAGTAGCATTAGATAGGCTGGCGTACGAAAAGGCGGGGCTTGTATTTCTGATGCTCGCATTTGTAGACAGTGCTCGATTAGGGAGAGTCAGTCGCCGCCTTGGCCGACAATTGCAGATTGTCAAAACTCCACGCTCAACAAATGCCGGCACCATTGGCTGCGTGTCCGTGATTGAATCTTGGAGTGGCCACCGGAGGCACGCGTGGCTCCCAGGACATCAATCAACGGACGCCAGGGCGGGGCGCGACATTACGGCTGTCGGCCTTCAGATCGGCTTTTCAGCCGAAACGGTTCACGCGGAAGCTTGTAAGCATGGGGTGCGGGTTGCTGGAGGCGATCTCCCTCGCAAGCAACTCACCAGCGATGAGTCCGAACGTGGCGCCGCTGTGGCTGAAGGCCACGTATACGCCGGTGACAGCCTCGACGGCGCCAAGCACAGGCTCGCCATCGCCGGGGATCGGCTTCGGGCCGACGGCATAGCCGTTGAGTTGGAGCCGGGATTCCCATCGAGCACGGCACTGGCTTCGTCGAATAGCCTTAGGACGGCCGAGTCCAAGACCAGTGCGCCGTCGGGCGTTGGACGCACGGCCACGCGCGGCGTGTTCAGCACCGCGCGGAGAGCGATCTTGATCGGTCTGGTCTTTACGAGCAATGAGATCGGCGTGGCGTCGAGGAGATGAACGCCAATTTCGGCGATCGGAGCGGCGGCGGCGGAGCTTCTCTTGAAGAGGTTGATGGCCGCCACGTTACTTTTCGAGCACCGTGTCCTGGCGGCCCCCTTGTGGTGCTTGCGCAACTCCGCCTCGACGTCATGGGCAATGCGGGCGAAGAACGGATTCTGAATGTCGCCGGACACGAAGCCGAC
The DNA here is from genome assembly GCF_040321795.1 of Mesorhizobium sp. M0244. Taxonomy (NCBI): domain Bacteria; kingdom Pseudomonadati; phylum Pseudomonadota; class Alphaproteobacteria; order Hyphomicrobiales; family Phyllobacteriaceae; genus Mesorhizobium; species Mesorhizobium sp. M0244. Next base: position 1,652 of record NZ_JAMYSE010000110.1, read on the forward strand.
GAGAGGCAATTGCCCGCTGCGCAGCGCCTGGGCGACGCGGTTGGCCCGATAGCCCAACCTGTCGGCTGCCTCGATGACGCGAAGCGCAGTCTCGTCGCCGACATAGCCGTAGCTGTTGAGCGCCCGCGCAGCCGTCGCACGCGATACGTTTGCCGCGGCGGCAACGTCTTTCAGGGTGATCCCCTTCTGCGTCAAGACCTATCGATCCTCCGGCGACCTGGGCGGCATGCCGGGAGCATCCGGCCCAGCATTGCAGCCACCCTTGTGCCGCATATCGGTGCGTTCTCAAAGTACCAAGGCCGCTTGTGCACGTTCTTTCCGCAAATAGGATTTTAATCTTGTTGCCGGGCCGACCGGCGGGTCAAGTGCCTCTAGGCACGCAATCGTTCCGGCATCTCATAACCTGTACCCAAACATAGATGTTCGCCGTTCGTGGCCTTTCATTCAAAGCGAGATAGAAAGGGCAGGAGTGGACAAAAACCGCTCTCAGCGGGATCGAATATCGCACGATCAGCGAACATCGGTGGTTGCGTGTCCCCGCAACCACCGCGCTTATAAACCTCGGAGGGCTCTAGCGTCACCTTTGGGCTCGGACAGCATTACGAGTCGGGCAGACATCATTTGGTGCCGTAAGTCACTGGGTTCGCCACTGTATACGAGTACATGCGAAGGATCTGGCTGGGCTGACCACCACTTGCCCTTTGTCTTGGTTGCAAAGACAGCCGATTGGGCACTCATTTCCTAGTGATTGTGCACGAGACGATTTCGCTGGTGAAAGTGGTAGGCTGGACAACAGGTTCCGAAACGCTAACCACTTGCGGTCGCATTAGGATGGCTTGGTCGTGGAACGCAAAGGGGTGATCCGATTTCGTCCCGCGATGCGGTACAATCAGAGATCAAGCAAAACGTCGCCTTGTGGGCGGCTGCAGCACGCCAGTATGTAACCTGCCGATTTGTCCTCCAAGGTCAGCCCGCCTAGGTCATCCATGACGACTTCGCCGGACAGCTTGGCGATCCGGCACGTACCGCAAACTCCCTGCTGGCAGGCGGTGGGGACGTAGACGCCACATTGGCGCGCCGCTTCCAGCAGGGTCTCTCCGGGCGCGCAGTGATGCGCAATGCCGGAGCGGGCGAAGCGGACCGAAGACGAAATCTTTGAAGCCAATACTGAACGCGAACTGTTGCCGCCTCCGAAGCTCTCCTCATGATACTGTGAAGGGGCGAGGGCGATCGCGTCCAGGCAGCCGCGTGCCGCCTTCATGTAGGATTCCGGCCCACAGGCAAAGACGGTGCGGCTGTGGAGATCGGGAACCAGATTGAGGAGCATCTGACTGTTAATGCGTCCAGTTGGACCGGTCCAGGCTGGGTCTTCCTGACGGCAAATGCAAGTCACTTGAACATTGGGAAAGCGAGCAGCAAGTGCGTCCAGTTCGAGCCGAAAGATGATGTCGTCCGGCGTTCTCGCACTGTGAATGAAGTGGATATCCTGGTCGGCTGCGCGGTCGGTAAGTGCCCGCAGCATCGACATGACGGGAGTTATCCCGCTGCCACCTGAAAGGAAGAGGGACTTTCCATGCGGCAGATCGTCGAGATTGAACGAGCCGAGCGGCCCTTCGATCTCGATCCCATCGCCCGGCCTCAAATTGTCATGGAGCCAATTCGAAACGAGCCCGTCCGGCGTCCGTTTCACGGTGATCTGAAGGTCGAGCGGTCGCGTCGGTGGTGACGACACAGAGTAGGAGCGCGTCACCGCGGCACCGTCGATCCTCAGGTGCACCAGAACATACTGGCCAGCGCTGAAGCAGAACATCCGATCAGAAGCGGGTGTGAGAACGAATGTTTTCACATCGTGCGTTTCGTCGATCACGCGCCGGCAGAGCACAAGCTGCGGTGTGGTCTGTGCCCACTGCCGGTGACGCTTTGTTGGGACGAAGCCGGAGGCTCCTAAGGCCGCGTGTGCATTCATCATTCAACTCGGGTTTGAAGTCGAGCCAAGATGCCACTTCAAACCTCGCTGAACAGCCGCGCAATCCTACCTTTATGATCGGCAATTTCGATTAAACTTCCAGTGACATTACAGCCACCTGGAGAGCTCGGATGCCTTTGCGAATAATAGGTTCGTGTTTGCGACGCGCGAGTATCGCGGTGTGGACTGGCTGATGCAGCGTCGGCGCTCCCTCGACGAGGAACGATGGGAGTTCAGCAGTGAACCTGCGCGCATCGTCGCTGCGCATATAGCAGGTGCCGCCCGTTCGTCGGAGCATGATCTCCGCCAGAGTTTCCGATCCCGTCGAAAGCCGACAGATCGCCAACTCGGCCAGCAGCTCTGCGTGCGTCTTTTCCAGCACGGCGGTGTAGCCCGGGCGAATGTAGGTTTCAGGGTCGACGTCGGACAGCGTTCTGGCGGTCGTCGAAACCATCACATATTCCTCGACCATCAGATGTTCGTAGGCGATCTCAGGCAGGTAGCGAGGCGCATAAAGCACGGCGATATCCAGATTTCCCATGCTTAGGTCGCTGACCATCTGGTTCGAATAATCCGACTCGACATGGATCGAGGATTTTGGAAGGGCCTGGCACAGTGTCTCGACCCATCCGGGCAGGACCGACCGGGTCATGCCTACCTGTGCGGCGATGCGCAAGGTGCCCTCGAAACGGTTGAACGCTCGCACATCGTGTCGAGCTTGCGACCAGGTTGACAGCAGGGATCTGGCGTAGGCTTCGAACCGCCGTCCGGCGGCTGTCGGCTCAGCACCGGCGCGCCCGCGCTGGAAGAGCTCGGACCCGATCGCGCTCTCCAGATTCTTGATCCGGGTGCTGATCGTCGACTGGGTCAACCCCAGCCGATCGGCGGTGCGATTGAAATTTCGCGACTCGATGATGTCGAGAAAGGTTTCGATGTGATCTAGCTGCACGTGACCTCCAATCGAAAAAGTCGATCATATTGCGCTGGATCATAAGCTTGATCAAACAATACTCAAGGCGGAAGCTGCATGGGAGAATTCGGCCGGCAGCATCGACCAGGCTGAAGCTACGGAGCTGAGCAACGTGTTCATAGTCGACTGCGATTGTCACAATTACTGGTCAAGCGCCACCGTATTGGAGCCTTACCTTTCCGGCCTATGGAAGGACATGTTCGTCGAAGGCGAGAAGACAGGTCCCGTTGGCGCCTTCCCGCATGGCCATCGTCCCTGGTTTCATCCGCAGGACTTCTCCCGCAAGGACGTCCGTCCGAAAACGGAAGCCGACAACTATCTCATCATGAAAGAGAAGCACCTCGACAAGTACAAGGTCGATGTGGCGATCCTGACCGGCGATGAGCCGATCGAGGCTTCCACCCTCGCCAATCCCTATTATGCCAGCGCCCTCGTCAGCGCCTACAATGACTACCAGATCGACCAGTGGCTGCCGAAGGACGATCGCTTCATGGGCTCGATCATCATTGCGCCACAGGATCCGAAGCTCGCGGCCGCCGAGATACGCCGCTTGGGCAATCATCCCCGGATGGTTCAGGTTCTTGCCTCGCAAGGCTCCGTCAAGCCGTATGGCGACCCGTTTTACCACCCGATCTATGAAGCATGCGCCGAAGTGGGGCTGCCCTTTGCCATTCATCTGGGCGGCCATGGCGGCGTGAATTCGACCGCGATTGCTCCTGCCCCGACGACGTTCTTCTGGGAGACGCACGCCATCCTGCACATGTCGGCGATTTCACATGTCGCAAGCATGATTGCGCATGGCGTGTTCGAAAAATGGCCGGACCTCTACTTCGTCATCATCGAATGCGGCGTGGCCTGGGTGCCGTCGGTATTGTGGCGCCTGGATGCGGATTACAAAGCGCTGCGCAAAGAGACGCCATGGCTGAAGATGCTGCCGTCGGAATATTGCCGGCGCAACATCCGCTTTTCCACGCAGCCGCTGGAGCAGCCCGCAAACATTCAGCATCTCTGGTCCACTCTCGAAGCGATGGACGGGGAAAATACGCTGATGTTTGCCTCCGATTATCCGCATTGGGATTACGACGACGCCAACACGCTGCAAATCCCTCCCGCCTGGAAGAGCAAGATCATGGGGCTGAATGCGCTGGAGGTCTACAAACGCATCCCCCGCGCGCAAGCGGCGAATGCCGCCTGAGGAAGCAGACGATGCCCGAGAAGACATATATCTGCCGTGTCGACGAGATCGAAACCGGATCTGCCTTCATCGCCAAGATCCGCAGCCTTTCGGTCGGGGTTTTCCGCATCGGAGATTCATTCCACGCGCTGCTGAACGTTTGTCCGCACCGCGGCGCTCCGCTTTGCGAGGGACCGCAATGCGGAACAACGGCACCGGTTGAACAGGCGCAATTCATCTACCATCGCGAAAACGAGATTGTGCGGTGCGCCTGGCATGGCTGGGAATTCGATATCAAATCAGGCGCGGCTTTGGTCGATCCGTCCGTTCGAGCGCGCACATTTCCAGTCACCGTCGAGGCAGGGAGCATCTATGTGACGGCCTGATTGAGGTATGGATTTGAGGAGCTAGAAGAAAAGGTGATCGCGGCTAATGAGCAGATTTCTTCACAGGTGATTGACGAACAATAACGCGGAAAATCCGCAATGGGAGAGTCAAATGTCAGAGTCTGAATACAAGCTTAGTATCGCTCAAAGCCTGATTGGTCGCGACAAGGTTTCTCGTCGCGACTTCATTCATCTTGGGCTGGCCACGGGGCTGACCGTCGCCGCTGCGGACAAGCTCTTCGTCAGCACGGCACGGGCCGAACCGCTGCAGGGCGGCTTCGCCAAGCTCGGCATGGCACATGGCGCAACAACGGATTCGATCGATCCGGCCGGCTACCCGGATACGTTCACACAAACCGCGTTCTCGGGCTCGATGTCCAACAGCCTCACCGAGGTCGACGCGAAAGGCAACGTCCAACCGGACCTGGCCGAGAGCTTTGAATCATCGGACGGGGCCAAAACCTGGGCCTTCAAGCTGCGCAAGGGCGCAACCTTCCACAACGGCAAGAATGTAACGGCGGACGACGTCGTGGCTTCGCTGCGCTATCATATGGGCGACGAAACCAAATCGGCGGCGAAGCCGCTGCTTGAGCCCGTCGCGAGCATCAAGGCGGATGGCCCGGAAACGGTTGTCTTCACGCTGAAAAGCGGCAACGCCGATTTCCCCTACATCATGAGTGACTACCATCTGGTCATCATGCCGGCCAAGGACGGCAAGGCGGATTGGGGATCGGGCGTTCGCACCGGTGCTTTCGTGCTTGAGAATTTCCAGCCCGGAGTTTCGGCAAAACTCAAGCGCAATCCGAACTACTTCAAGAACGGCAAACCCTATCTCGACGAGGTGGAGTTCATCGCCATCACCGATCTCGCCGCTCGCATGGCCGCGTTATCGACAGGCGAGGTGGACTATATTGGCCGCGCCGACCTCAAGACCCTAGGCATGTTGAAACGCAATCCCAAGGTGGAGATCGTAGAGGTCACCGGCTATGGCCACTATACCTTGCCGATGAATGTCACGGTGGCGCCGTTCGACAATCCAGACGTCCGAATGGCTTTGAAATGGGCGATCAACCGTCAGGAGATCGTCGACAAGATCTTTCTCGGCCACGCCACTGTGGCCAACGACAACCCGATCGCGCCGGCGATCAAATTCGCTACGAATCCGCAGCCGCAACACAGTTTTGATCCCGAAAAAGCCAAGCACTATCTGAAAAAGGCCGGAATGGAAAAGCTGAAGGTGGACCTCTCGGTCGCCGATGCCGCTTTTGCAGGCGCTGTGGACGCGGCTGCCCTCATCCGCGAGACGGCAGCCCAGTGCGGCATCGACGTAAACGTCGTGCGTGAGGCTGAGGACGCCTATTGGGACAATGTCTGGCTCAAGAAACCTTGGTGCGCTTCCTATTGGAGCGGTCGCGCGACGGCCGACTGGATGTTCACGCAAGCCTTCGCCGCGGACTCCAGCTGGAACGAATCGTTCTGGAAAAATCCCCGCTTCAACGAGTTGCTTGTCCAGGCGCGCGCCGAGACGGACGAGGCCAAGCGGGCGGCAATGTATGCCGAGATGCAGCAACTGACCCATGACGATGGCGGCAGCATCGTGCTGGTCTTCAACAATTTTGTCAGCGCCAAATCCAGCAAGCTCGCACATGGCGAGGTGGCGCCGAACTGGGAGAACGATGGACTGAAGATGGCCGAACGCTGGTGGATCGCCACTGCGTGAGAGTGCGGGCCGGACCCGCGATGGCTATTAGGCTCCGGCTTGCAACCGCGTGCCCTGACTGGTGTGGCAGGGCGGCGGCAGCAACGAGAAAAGCATACCCATGAACCCCGTCGCAAGAACGGTTCTGCAGCGCCTTGGCCTCGGCCTGGTCACGCTGTTCATCGTGTCCATCATTATCTTCTCTGCGATTGCAATGCTGCCGGGCGACTTCGCCAAGGCGATGCTCGGGCAATCCGCGACACCCGAAACGGTCGCCGCCTTCCAGCGAGAAATTGGCATCGACCGTCCGCCTGTCGAGCGCTACTTCGTCTGGGTCGGGCAGATGCTCCACGGTGATTTCGGCTCTTCGTTCGCGAGCCGCACCGGGTACCGGCGCACCGTGGCCGAGATCATCGCGCCACGCCTCTACAATACGATGTTCCTTGCATCGATGACCGCGCTGATAGCAGTTCCGCTGGCCCTGGGACTGGGCATCCTCGCTGCGCTCTACCGCAATGGCTGGTTCGACCGGCTGGTGAACGCAGTGACGCTGACAACCATTTCGTTCCCGGAGTTTTTTGTCGCCTATATGCTTGCCTACCTCGTCATCTCGCGCGACACGTTCATCGGATCCGAGTTCGCACAATCCCTGCCGCACTGGCTTGCGGTCTCACTGAACTGGATACTCAACGCAGTTCCCAAGTTCCCGACATTGTCGAATGTGAACGACCAGACGCCGTTTTGGGAGCATGTCTGGAGAGTAGCCTTGCCGGCGATCACGCTTACGCTCGTCATCGTTGCCCACATGATGAGAATGACACGAGCGGCGATCATCAACATGCTGGCAAGCCCCTATATCGACATGGCGCGTCTCAAGGGAATGTCGCCCATGGCAATTGTACTCAGGCATGCCTTGCCCAACGCATGGGCTCCGATCGTCACGGTGGTGGCGTTCAATCTTGCTTATCTCGTCGTCGGAGTGGTCGTGGTCGAGGTCGTGTTCGTCTATCCGGGCATTGGTCAGCTGATGGTTGATGCGGTGAAATCCAGGGATGTTCCGGTTGTCCAGGCCTGCGCCCTGATTTTCGCCGCGACCTACATCCTGCTCAATCTGACCGCCGACATCATTTCGATCGCCACCAATCCAAGGCTCTTGCATCCACGATGACCAGCTACGAACCCATCGCTCAGGTTCACAGGCTGAGGCGCTCGCGCACCACCCGGGCGAAGACGGCGCTGAAGAAGGCACCCTTCAGTGCATGGTTCGGCATCCTCGTGATCCTCGGCTATGTCATCGTTGCGGTGTTCGCGCACTGGATAGCCCCATACGGCGAAACGCAGGTCTTCAGCGAAGCCTTCGCACCGTGGAGCCAGCAGTTCAAATTGGGAACCGACCAGCTCGGCCGCGATATGCTCACACGCTTGATCTACGGAGCGCGCAACACCATCGGTATCGCGGTCGCCACCACATTGCTGTCCTTCGCGGTTGGCGTCTCGCTCGGCCTTCTTGCCGCATTGTACAGGGGATGGCTCGACCAGATACTGTCGCGTGCCGTGGATGTGTTGATGTCGATCCCAAGTCTGATCTTCGCTCTGGTGCTGCTCTCGATCTTCGGCTCGTCGATCACCAGCCTGATCATCATCATCGCGCTGCTCGATTCCACGCGCGTGTTTCGGCTATCACGTGCCGTCGGGCTTAACGTGGCCGTGATGGAATATGTCGAGGTGGCGCGATTGCGCGGCGAAGGCCCGAAATGGATCATCGCCAAGGAAATCCTTCCCAATGTCATGCCGCCGCTGGTCGCGGAGTTCGGCTTGCGATTTTGCTTCGTATTCCTCACGATCGCGGCACTGTCCTTCCTGGGTGTTGGTATTCAGCCGCCGACCGCTGATTGGGGGTCGATGGTGCGCGAGAATGCGACCCTGATCACCTACGGCGATGTTACGCCGCTGCTGCCGGCCGGCGCCATCGCCCTCCTCACGGTGTCCGTGAATTTCGTAGTGGACTGGTTCCTGCACGCAACCAGCGGGTTGCGCGATGAGAAATAGCGGTCCCGGCTTGCGCGAAAAAGGCAAGGATCTACTTCAGATCCGCAATCTGCATGTGGAAGGTTTCTCGGACGAGCGGTGGCATCCCATTGTCCGCGGGGTCGATCTGGCGCTGAAGCGGGGGGAGGTTCTGGGCCTGATCGGCGAGTCTGGCGCCGGCAAATCCACCATTGGCCTTGCGGCGATGGGTTACGCCAAGCCGGGCTGCCGTATCACACAGGGCTCGATCCTGTTCGACGGGATCGATCTTCTGGCACTCAACGAGACAGGGCGCCGCCGCCTCAGAGGCTCCCGCATTGCCTATGTCGCGCAAAGCGCAGCGGCCTCTTTCAATCCGGCCCACCGACTCCTCGACCAGACTGTTGAAACTGTAGTGGCGCATGGGATTGCCAGCCGCGAGAAAGCGAACCGGAGTGCGGTCGATCTTTATCGGCGTCTTCAGCTTCCAGATCCGGAGACCATCGGCTTCCGCTATCCTCATCAGGTTTCCGGCGGACAATTGCAACGCGCAATGACCGCGATGGCGATGGCTTGTCATCCGGACCTCATCGTCTTCGACGAGCCAACGACGGCACTCGATGTGACGACGCAGGTCGAAGTTCTCGCCGCCATTCGCAACATCGTGCAGGAATTCAACACGGCTGCAATCTATGTGACGCATGATCTGGCGGTGGTGGCGCAAATGGCGGACCGCATCATGGTTTTGCGTCATGGACTTACCGTGGAGGAGGCTGAAACACGCCAGATGCTCGCCTCGCCCAGCCAGGAATATACCAAAACGCTCTGGGCCGTGCGCAAGCTCGCCAAGCCCGAAGTTCCGGCCGATGAATATCTGCTTACGATAGACAACATCACCGCGGCTTACGCCCGGACGGTCCAGGTGCTCCAGGATGTCTCCATCAAAGTTCCACGGGGAAGAACAGTGGCTGTGGTGGGCGAGTCCGGTTCCGGGAAATCGACGCTCGCTCGCGTCGTTACCGGCCTGTTGCCGCCGCTTTCGGGGTCGATTTGCTTTGCCGGCCAGGCCCTTTCCAAGACCCTTAAGACGCGCCCAAAAGAGATTCTGCGCCGCATACAGATGATTTATCAAATGCCCGACAACGCCCTAAATCCGCGCCAGACAGTCGAAGAAGTCGTAGCTCGGCCGCTTGAATTCTACCGTGGCCTCAAGGGTGCGCAGCGGGATCGGCGGATCGGCGAACTCATGCACATGGTCGAGATGAGCGAAACTTACCTGGACCGTCTGCCGGCCGAGCTCTCGGGGGGCCAGAAGCAGCGCGTTTGCATCGCCCGAGCGTTGGCCGCCGATCCGGAACTCATCATCTGCGACGAAATCACGTCTGCGCTCGACCAGATTGTGCAGGAGGAAATCCTGAAGCTCTTAATGCGGCTTCAGCGCGAGCTCGGCATGAGCTACATTTTCATCACCCATGACATTGCCACCGTGCGAGCGATCGCCGACCAAATTGTGGTCATGCACCAGGGGAAAGTCGTCGAGCAGGGATTGAAGAGCGAAATTCTGACGCCGCCGCATGCCCCCTATACCGAACGGCTTTTATCCTCCGTGCCAGAAATGGATCCGGACTGGCTCACAAGGCTGCTGGCCAGCCGGAGGATATGATCGTCGGGCAGAGCATCGCGTGTCTTCCATATCGCCACGATTTTACAGCTTCGCGGTCGGCCGTACGCAACAATGCGGGAAAATTGACGGTTCTCGCCGCACAAATCAATTGATTGGCGAGATGAACGCGAGCACGGCACTAAGCCAGGTTCATCAAGACCTTTATGACCGCCGATGCATGACTCTGTCATATGTCGACGACATTCAAGATATATGTGATTGGCCCGCCACGCATGAAAACGATGCCCAGCGGCGCCGACAGAATACTTTTCAGCATGCTGCCCCTTCCAAAGGTAGTCGGTCACCTTCAGTGGCAGTGATTGGGTCGCAGCAAAGCATCATTGCGGCGCCAGCACAACCGCTCTGCCAGGATCCTCGCCCCCGCTTCCCCAATTTCTACAGCGGCGCCGAAACGCTCGCTGGTGAGGCTGTGCGCGCCGGTCCCGGCTGCGCCGCTGCGCTTGCGCCATCATATCAGATAAGCCTAATGTAAATCATGATCCGATCATTGAGCGGACGCGGCGGCGCACTCGGGTTGGGGCTATTCATCCGGCGAATATGTCGAACACGCAAAGGGAGGACGAGATGAGACTGGTTAAGTCATTTGCTTTTGCTGCTGTGCTGCTTCTTTCGTCTGCGTTGTCTGCGGCCGCCCAGTCGGCTCGCGAGGACATCGAAGCGGCGCTGACGAAATTCACGGACGCCTTCAACAGCGGAAATGCGGCGGCGGTGGGTCAAATGTATACCGAGGATGCCGCCGTGCTGCCGCCCGACGGCAAGCGCGTTGATGGCCGCAAGGGCGTGGAAGAATTCTGGCAGGGTGCGATCAAAGGCGGGATGAAGAATCTCACCCTGAAGTCGCTGGAAGTGGAAGAGAGGGCGAACCTCGCCTACGAAGTTGGCGCATTTACGCTCGATGTGCCGAGCAAAGGCGGTGCCCTCTCCACCGTTGCGGGCAAGTATCTCGTCGTCTGGAAAAAGGGCGACGACGGGACATGGCGCCTGCATCGGGACATCTGGAACTTAGGTGCGGCCCAATAGGGATTGATATCCGGGCCCTCATCGACCGTCTTTGCGAAGGCTAGGGCGGCTCTATTGACCGGGATCTGGTGCCCTATTGCCAGCGCTGTTGATAGGCAAAACGATGGGACCGGCTAACCGCGCGGTTTGGCTTTCGGGTCTGGCGCGCTTTCCAATGGATTTGCCGCCAATTTGGCGGATCGCCGATCGCTTACCAAGAGGGACTTCTTTTTTCTGGCCGGCAGCTCATTGCGATCGCCATCCACGGTCGCTCGCGCCTTCTCAGCAATCGCATAGTCGGCTCTGTTTGTCCGATAGTCTTCTTTTTGCCTAGACATGTTGCTTTCTTACCGAAGATTAACGCGGCATAGCGCCAAGCAGTTCCGAAGATAGCAGTACGAACGGACACGGAGATGGCGGGGTATGATAACTTAGTCCACCCTGTCGCGCAGTGGCTTCTTGCGCTTCTGCGGGCGGTATTTCTCGACCAGCCCGACCTTGTCGGTGTCGACTGTCACCGGCGGTCCAAGGTCGATCGTCACCTTCTCGTCATCGATCCGGGTGACCTCACCACTCAGTTCAATTTGCTGGCCGCGATTCACCTTCGTGCGATCGACGATCGAGTGCGGGGAGCCATAGCTCGGAATCGAGACGCTTACGCGGTCCTCTGTGACCCGCCTCCGTACAGTCGCGGTGATTGCGACCACGTCACCAATTCCAATTCCCCGCTTCATGAAATGAGCGTGTACGGCCTTAATCAAGGGGTTGCTAATGTGCGAGACAGCGCGCTTCGCTCCAGCGGGTATGGCCCAGCGGCTTGGTTGCGGGAGGGACTGGCAGCTAGAGGCCGCTGGGCCTTGACCACCAGCGAGCTTAAGAGGAGGCGCTGTGCTGGCTGACCAAAAACTTGCGCTCAGGGCAACGGAAAAGCATCATTCGAACGAACACTGCCGCCGGAAGCTTATTCCAGCCGATAGAGCCACCATGGAACGCAAGCCCAGCAAACCGGATTCACCAAACATCGCAGCAGGACCTGCGCTTGCCCGTCCATGGCCGCGCTAGTCCTTCGGCATTCAGGATTGCGCCGACGCGGAGCAGCCAGCCGACCCATTATAGACCGCGACGGACGATGATTACGGCCAGCGCGGCGATGGGCAGCGAGCGTAACGATTGGCGTAAGTGGCATGTTTCACGATCTCAATTGATTGGCTCTGCCAGGTTTCCAGCTGGCTGCCACCGGGCGCGTTCCAGCTGGAGTAGACAATGAAATATTCGAACTGGCTTTTTGGGCGGGAGCCGCGCTAGTTGCCTGCCTTTTGCCGAAACTGGCTCGGGCGAGCCAGTGACGGATGAGCATATTGCAATAAGGGGTTGAGAAACCTAGCATGACGGCAGCAGTGCTGGTAACCCGTGCGAAGCCTAGTCGAGTCTGCAAGCGGCAATCATTCGTCGTGAGTCGACGCTAGCGTGTGCGTTTCGCAGCACTCCGGCTGGCTATCTCGCCTAAGACGGCATGAAGAAGCGCTCCAACTTCCTGTTCGGCGCGCCCGGGTGCAATTCCTGATTCGGACAACTGAACGAGAATTGTCTTGGCGGTGCTGCGCCAGAACGCATTCGCATCCTCCCCGTTCTTGGATTCCAGCGCGCGGGCAATTCCCTCGACCAACTTCCGCCGCCGATACAGCGGAAACGCGCTTATGTTTGACACCGATCACCTCACCCATTCAGTCTCGCGATTAAGTATTGGCGGGTTAGAAAATCTGGTTAACGGCGTATTCTTTTTGGCAGGTGAGCATGTAGTAAGAGTTCTGTGGGGTCGGTGAACGGTGCCGCGACTAGCCAATGAGCGCGATGGCTTGGGCGCAAACTGTCGGGCAGGAATGGGTTAGAGCGGACATTGGCCGCTGTCCGCTCTTCAGTAAAACAGCCGTAGAAAGCTGCCTGGCTCACGACTTGAACTGGCTAGGATTGTCGATGACGGCGGAGCCGTTTCTCGAGCCCCTGACAGGCGCTGGCCAAGCCGAAGAGGCTGCCGGTTCCGGCGTCGTTGAAGACAATGTTTCCGCGTTCCCGTCTGGTCGAATGAGGCGTCCGTAAGAGGCGCGACCGTCGACGAAACTCAAGCTCTGCCAAAGCAGTACCCGTTTGCATTTGAGAGGAACTGCCGTTCTTTTGAAACCCTTAATCGTGGCGAGAGTTCGGCTCTGCACGACAGCGTTTAGTCTTCGCCAAAACGCGCGAACTTAAGGGCGAAGGCGGAAGCTAGTATAACCGCTTACGCCCGTGCAGCCATTAAGCCACACGATGGTCCAAGGTTTGAATATGGCAGTCACTTTGCCGGCTTTTTGTCTCATAGCGTCCTCGCCTTCTCCGCCATCTTCAACATGCTCAACGGCGCCCTCAGACTGGTCGGCTTCCAGTTCGCGGGCTGCGATCTCACCGCCGGCTCATATGCCGTGCTTCGCCTCGAGCAGCGCTCTGCCGGCCTTGATGCACTCGACCGCTTCCAGCATCGCGGCCGACACTCTCGCGGCCGGAAAAATCTCGACAATGCTCCCCATCGATTCCAGATCGAAGACGACGTCCTCAGAGCCGGTGTCATTGGCTGGCGTTCCGGAATAGCCGATGTCGTCACGATAGCTTTGATCGTCGCTGCTGCGCGACGGAGCAAGCCGGCACACGCCGGCATCGTCAGCCGATCGACTTCATTGGCCCCGCGCAGCAGTTCGGAAATGAACAGGTCGACCGGCCTGAGCGCCACGCCTGTCTCTCCGAACTATAGATTGGCAGCTGGGGAATTTTTGGGACAAAGAATGAGCTTGCGTTTCGATCTGACGAGCTCGAGCAGATCGGCCTCGTCCAGGCCAGCCTCTTGAAAGGCAGCCAATATTCGCATTGCGAGCGTCTCGCCGTCCAAGGACGAGCGGGCGATATCCTCGTCACTGCAAACCTGGTCGAAAACGCGTTGGCAAAGATCCAGATCGGACGGGTATAAACCGGCTTGTTTGAAAGGCATTTTGGAACCCCCAAGCTTCGGAAGGGCCGTCACTGGTGATCAAAATTAGCGCCCGTCGCGATGCACGAGGCAACGGTATGTAAAAGGCGGACATTTGCAATGATTGTCCGCATTAGCGCCCGTCGCGATGCACGAGGCAACGGTATGTAAAAGGCGGACATTTGCAATGATTGTCCGCCCCAACCGGCTACGAAAATTGTCCCCAACTGGCGGTTGGTAGACGCCAAGCAGCCGCGCAGGTATCGTTTTGTTATGATCGGCCGCACCGGGCACAGCCCACCCCAGCGCCCACGCCCCCGTGCTCGGCGCAACGCTCGATCGACCCGTCGTGCTGTAGAGTGCGGCGGGTTTTTCAATGCCGATCGCGCAGCTCTTTGACTGCCTTGGTGAGGGTCAGACGGTCGTTGCCGTTCTTTTTGATCAGCTTGCTGACCTGGCTCGGCGACACGCCATTTTCCCGCGCGAAATGTTCCACCTCATAAAACGCATCGACCGACAGGCGGCCTCGGTCGAACAAGTCTCGATTGCTCTTGTTCTGGTCCATTTCCGTTTTCCTAATCACTCGACATCCCACGCAGCTGCAAATGAGGATCCGCCCGCCAATCGAGGAATGGCGTACGCATCCTATCAGCGCAGGAAGGGACATTTCTGCGCAGATACAAATTCGGGGCTGTTGGAGCGTCATTTCTGGCTAACGAGTATCAGCTAGCGATTATTCCTATCACCAAGAAGGTGATGGAGACCGCGAAAACTGGTGCACGTCGTCGACAACCGGACCGTTGTCGTTGATCCAGGCACACGCAAGATCGTCAAAGTCATCCAGTGACCTGAACGACTTGGGAAGGAGGAGCCCGCCGTTTCCAAGTTAAGCGGCGGGGCGAAGCGTGTTTGATAGGTTCTTGGGCGGCAATCGATTTATAGATCTGCGAGCACCAGGCCTTGGGCATGCTTAATCAACCCGCCGTGCTCATGGGCACGGCGGGTGTTTCAGATGGAGGAGGGTTAGAACACGTGTTAATTTATAATAGCTTTGCCGCAACGGGAGGCGACCAAATCATGGACAAAAGGGTCGAGGGAGACTCGGAGAAACTGGCGCGGGGCGCATCCGAGCTCAGAGTCGAACGGTAGGGCGTGAACGCCTTCCTTCTCGTTGTCGAACTTTTAAACCTTCTGGAAAAGCGCGGAACCATCAGCAGCGACGACGTCGCGAAAATTGCCGATGCCGCAGCACTGGCTGTTGCCGCATCCAGTCAACATGAGCAGCATTAGCAAAGGCTGGGAAAGCGTTCGCGATGGCGTTGCCGGCGACCAAGGTTGGGCGCAGCGGTTTGCTGACCTGGTGGCGCGCCAAGCCTAAGGTGCGCGCGTCAAATCGCCTGGAACAGGGAGCCTGGACGGAGGCGCGGTGGGTAGCAGGCCGACATATCTCGAAGCGCAGCTGCGTTGAGCGATCGGTGGGCGGCTGGCGGTCGCCGCCGACGGATTAGCGAGTCTCAATTTGGTCCGGGGCTGCCGACTCGCTTTGCATCGTCACGTTCGTGCGGGGGGCGCTGGCTTGCACGCAATCAGACCACAGCGCTGGAATGTTTGGGGGACACGACGCCGAAGCGGAGCTAAACCCAACACACGGATTCGTTCCCGATAACGTCGCGCTTTGGCGCAGTTGCCGCACTCTCCTTCGAGAACCAGCGACGGTTCTGCAGCCGGCTTTCGTCGACAAATAGCCACCGCAGCCGCGATCATCTTGCAAATTGCGGATCTTATGCGCGGCTGCCCGTGATCAGGTCGTCGGCAGACAGTGCGATCGGGCGCAAGAGATCGAGCGGCTCTGGGGCCGGACGTTCCAAATGCCAGGTGTGTCGGACCCCTTTCCCATTCGAGGCGCAAGCGGGATAGTTGTGCAAATCTGCGATTTAGTTGATCTCCTTGACGACCACCACAATGAGAACAGTCACGATTTGTTCCAAGGTGGCGCGCAGAAGTCTCGGACCGAATTCTGCAAGTCTTTCGATCTCAGAGTACGTCCTGCCGCTTTTGACAACTCCTCCCCCTTGCAGATCTCGACACTCGGTCTTTCTTCTTGTTCGGGTCATTCAGATCGGAGAAACGACAAGTGCCGGCTACCAAGATTTTGTGGGGACAGGTCCTCACCGCCCTTGGGTTCGTCCTCGTGACGATATGGGCAGCGACACAATGGACGGCATGGCGGCTCGGCTTTCAGAGCCAACTCGGTCCGTCCTGGTTCGAACTGGCGGGACAGCCCATTTATCCCCCGCCGGCATTCTTCTGGTGGTGGTTTTTCTATGATGCCTACGCGCCGAAGGTCTTCGTTGAGGGCGCGGCGATTGCGGCAAGCGGCAGCCTGATGGCGATCGCCACCGCGATCGGGATGTCGGTGTGGCGCGCGCGCGAGGCAAAGGACTCCGCCACCTATGGCTCGGCACGCTGGGCGACGCGAGACGAAATCAGAGCCGCAGGCATAGTCGGTCCGGATGGCGTGGTGCTCGGCAAATTTGACCGTGCCTATCTACGCCATGACGGTCCGGAACACGTGCTGTGTTTTGCGCCGACCCGAAGCGGCAAGGGCGTTGGCTTGGTCGTGCCGTCGCTGCTGACCTGGCCGGGTTCGGCAATTGTCCACGACATCAAAGGCGAAAACTGGGAACTGACGGCCGGATGGCGAGCACGTTTCGGCCGGGTGCTTCTGTTCGATCCGACCAATGCCACATCCGCCGCCTATAACCCTCTGCTGGAGGTGCGACGAGGCGAGCGGGAAGTTCGAGATGTGCAGAACGTGGCAGATGTCCTGGTCGACCCGGAAGGCACATTGGAACGCCGCAACCACTGGGAGAAGACCAGCCATGCGCTGCTGGTCGGCGCCATACTGCATGTGCTCTATGCGGAGAAAGACAAGACCCTTGCCGGCGTGGCAAACTTCCTCTCCGATCCACAGAGGCCAATCGAGACGACGTTGCGCGCCATGATGTTGACCCGGCATTTGGGCGATGCCGGCCCGCACCCGGTCGTGGCGTCGGCTGCCCGAGAACTGCTCAACAAATCCGAAAACGAGCGCTCCGGCGTGCTCTCGACGGCCATGAGCTTTCTTGGTCTGTACCGGGATCCGGTTGTGGACAAAGTGACGTCATGCTGCGAGTGGCGGATCGCCGACCTTGTCGAGGAGACACGGCCGACGACGCTCTATTTGGTCGTGCCGCCATCGGATATCAGTCGCACAAAGCCTCTCATCCGCCTTGTGCTCAACCAGATCGGCCGCAGGCTGACGGAAGATCTCCATGCGAAGGATCACCGACAGCGTCTCTTGATGATGCTCGACGAGTTCCCGGCGCTCGGCCGGCTCGATTTCTTCGAAAGCGCGCTGGCCTTCATGGCCGGCTATGGCATCAAATCGTTCCTGATCGCGCAGTCGCTCAATCAGATCGAGAAGGCCTATGGACCGAACAACTCCATCCTCGACAATTGTCATGTGCGGGTGAGCTTCGCCACCAATGACGAGCGGACAGCCAAGCGCGTCTCAGACTCTCTGGGGACTGCGACCGAGTTGCGCGCCATGAAAAACTATGCGGGGCACAGATTGTCGCCCTGGCTCGGGCACCTGATGGTGTCGCGGCAGGAAACGGCGCGTGCGCTGATGACGCCGGGCGAGATCATGCAGCTTCCGCCGACCGATGCCATCATCATGATCTCTGGCCAGTTCCCAATCCGAGCGAAGAAAGCACGCTACTTCGCCGATCCGCGCCTGGCCGAGCGTGTCCTGCCACCACCGAAAGCCGGAGCGACCATGCCAACCGCGCACTCTGACGACTGGACCGGAACGACGGTCCTTGCTGAGCCGGAAGGCAATCCTCAAAAATCGTGGCGCGTCAAGGATCAGCAGGACGAGGATCCGGCCAATAGCGGCATCCGTCGCCAGCCCGAGCTTCCCGAACACGAGGACATCGCACCCAAGCGAACAACACAGCGCGACGACGAGTTCGACGTCGACAGGGACGAGCCCGACGATGACGCCGGCCGTCGTCGCAGTGTCGATCAAGCTATGAGACGCGCTGCACGCCAGGCCGCCCTTGACCCCACTGATGGCATTGAGCTTTGAGCGCATGAAGAACGCGAAGAAAAAACGTCTGTCTGCCTATCTTGATCCTGACGTGATGAACGGACTGGCCGATTACGCTGGGCGGCGCGAGGTCTCGCTGTCACTGGTCGCCGAGGCTGCGCTCGCATCGTTTCTGTCGCCGGAAGCCGAAGAGCGGAAGCAAGCGGCGATAACTCGCCGCCTCGACCAGATCGATCGACGCGTGCAGCGTGTCGAGCGTGACGTCGGAATTGCTATTGAGACGCTAGCATTGTTCGTCCGGTTTTGGCTCAACTCGACCCCAGCCTTGCCGGAATCCGCTCAGGCCGAAGCCCGCGCGAAGGGTTTGCAGCGTTATGACAATTTCGTCGATGCACTCGGTCGCCGGCTCAGCAAAGGACCAAGGCTGAGGCAAGAAATAGCCGGCGAT